>VGIE01000179.1 GCA_016867955.1 Betaproteobacteria bacterium | reverse complement strand
CACCTTTCACCCGGCGAAGTCCGGCTACCGCGACGAGGAATGGCAGCTCTTCCACGTGGCGAAGGACCCCACGCAGCTCGACGACCTCGCGCGGCAGATGCCCGACAAGGTGCGCGAACTGGTCGACGCCTGGGAGGCGGCGGCGCGGCGCTTCCAGGTGCTGCCGCTGTACGACGGCATGGGCATCAACCGCCTGCAGCGTCCTCCCGAGTACGACCGATTTGCGCAGCTGGTCCACATTCCCGCGGGCACGCCGACGCTGGAGCGCTTCCGCGCCGGCGAGCTCATCCACGACCGCAGCTTCCGGTTCCGCATCCGCTTCGCAGCGGGCGGTCTCGCGGCCGGGGACGCCGGCGTGCTGATTGCGCATGGCGGGCAGGAGGGTGGTTACGTCGTATACGTGGAAGGCGGCCGGCTGGTGTTCGAGCAGAACGTGGACAGCCGCATGCGGCGCATCGAGTGCGCGGTGCCGGCGGGGGCGACGGAAATAGTCGTCGATGTGGCGGCGCCCGGACAGCGGCGCTGGGAGGTGGCGCTGTCGGCGGGTGGCAGGACGCTGGCCGGCGAGGCGGGCTTCTGGCAATTCGTCGGCTTCCTGCCGTACGAGGGCATCGATGTCGGCATCGACCGGCGCTCGCCGGTGAGCTGGGCGCTGTACCGGCGCCATGGCCCGTTCCCCTTCAGCGGGCGGTTGGCCGGCGTCACCTACGAGCCGGGCGCGCCGTGCCCGGATGCGCCGCACCTGCAGCTGGCCGAGCTGAAGCGCCAGGCGCTGCAGTATGAATAGCGAATGGCATCTGAACCATCACTGACGAGGAGTTCCCTTGAGCAAGATCCGCCCCGCGCTGCCGCGCATCAATGTCCGGCCCACCTTCCACCGGCCCGAAACGAAGATATCCGACACCGTCGATTTCGCCGTCATGGCCGAGGAGCTGGGATTCGACGGCGTGTTCGTCGGTGACCGTCTGCTCGCGCAGGCGCAGTCGTTCGGCAAGGTGGTCTATACCGCCGGCATGATCGAATGCACCACGATGATGGCGGCCATGGCCGCGCGGACCTCACGCGTCGACATCGGCGTGCTGGTCTACATCGTGCCCTTCCGCACACCGCTGCAGGCGGCCAAGACCTTCGCCTCGCTGGACCAGATCTCCAACGGCCGCATCATCATGGGCGCGGGCCTGGGCTGGGCGAGCAAGGAGTTCGAGTCGCTGGACATCGAGTTCGCCACGCGCGGCGCCCGTTTCGAAGAGTACCTGCCGCTGATCCGCCGCCTGGTGTCGGGCGAGAAGGTATCCTTCCACGGCCGCTTCACGCACTTCGACGAGGTGCAGATCGCGCCGGCCTCGCCGCGCGCGGGCGGCCCGCCGGTGTGGATGGCCTCGTTCGAGCCCAGCCACGACCTCGACTTCTTCCAGGGCTATCCGACGCGCATCAGCAATGGCCTCAAACGCGTCGGGCGGCTCGCCGACGGCTGGGCACCGATGGTGTTCAGTGCCTCGAGCAAGCGGCGCATCACGCCCGAGCACCTGCTGGAGGCATGGAACTTCGTGAGTGAAGGGGCGCGCGCCGTCGGGCGGGACCCGGACGACATCGACTTCATCCACAACGAATGGATCTACGTGCTGGACGGGCCCGGCACCGAGCGGCTCGGCCACGAGGCGGCCAACAATTTCTTTCCCGGCACCTGGCAGGAGGCGCGGCGCACCTTCATCATCGGCACGCCGGAGGAGATCGTCGACAAGATGCAGGCGCAGGTGGCGCTGCTAGGCCGCAAGACCGACGCCTTCCTGCTGACCCCGTTCAGCGCCGACCGACGGCAGCTGGAGCTGATCCAGGGGCGGGTCGCGCCACTGCTGCGCGAGGCGAATCGCAAGGGCTGAGGCGGCGCTTTTTCGTCACCGGATCGCGTCGCCGCGCCAGGTCAACGCTCTGAGTGCCCGGCCGCAGGTCTGGTGGCGTGTCGGCAATCTGAGGTAGCATGCGGCGAGCGCGGGTCGGGGAAGGGCCGCCTTCGCGTGGCACAACCAAAAGGGGGGTGGCCATGGGAATGCCGATTCGCTTTGCGCTGGTTGTCGGTTGCCTGGCCTTGCTGGTCGTTGCGGCGCCGTCGCGTGCGCAACAGGACTACCCGAACCGTCCGGTGCGATTCGTCATTCCCGACAGCCCAGGCGGCGTCAACGACCGCAGCGCGCGCATCGTGGCGCCTGCCCTGTCGAAAGCGCTCGGCCAGCCGGTGGTCGTCGACAACCGGCCCGGCGCAGCCGGCCTGATCGCCTGGGAATACGTGGCCAAGAACGCACTCGCCGACGGCTACACCATCGCACTCTGCAATTCCGGAATCCTGACGCTGCCGCTGTTCATCAAGGATCTGCGCTTCGACACGCTCAAGGATCTGCGTCAGGTCATGATCTTTTCCGAATTGGGCATCCCGCTGATTGCCAGCATGGCGTCCCCGTTCAACACCTTCAATCAGATGGTGGCCTATGCCAAGGCCAATCCGGGCAAGCTCAATTTCGGCGTGCCCGGCTTCCAATCGCAGTCCACGCTGCTGATCGAGGCTATCAAGCTGAAGTTCGGCCTCGACATCGTGGTGGTGGTGTTCAAGGGCCCGGCCGATGTGCCGCCGGCCATCTATACCAACGAGGTGCAATTGAGCCTGTTCAGCGAATCCACCTCGACCATGGGTGTCAAGTCGGGCAAGCTGAAGGTGCTCGCCTCGGCCTCGGGGGCCCGCATGCAGTCGTTCCCGGACGTGCCGACCCTGGCCGAACTGGGCATGACCGATGTCGGCGCGGGGACGCTGGTCAGCATTGCCGTGGCGCGGGCAACGGCGCAGCCGGTCTTCGAGCGGATCGTCAAGGCCACTCAGGTCATGATGGATTCCGCCGACGTGCGCGACCTGCTCAACAAGACGCAGATCTACCCGGTGGTGACGCTTACCGAGGAGGCCGACCGCAAGGTCGCCGCGATGTCGCAGTTCTATGCCAATCTGGCGATGGCGATCGGCATCAAGCCGCAATAGCCCGGAAGAGCCGTTGCGGGCGCGACGCCTTCGGGCGGCGGCGCCTAGCGCACGCGCGGGATGACTTCCTTGCCGAACATCTGGATGGCGTCGCGCGCCTCGGCGAAGCTGGGCCCGAGCGGCACGCGGATGCGGATGTCCACCTCGTCGACGCCGAACTTCTCCCTGAAGCCGCGCATGCTCTCGATGCAATCCTGCGGCGAGCCGACGACGTAGTACTTGGCGAGGTTCTCCGCCGTCACCGAGCTCTCCGTCGGAAAGGCCTTGCTGGCCGGGAAGATGCCGTGGCGGTAGTAGAAGCGCTGCTCGGCGGCGAAGTATTTCTCGTAGGTGGCGAAGGCCTCCTCGCGGGCGCGCGCAGCCAGCGCGCTCATCAGCAGGAAGGGCGCCGGGTAGTGGCACTCGGCGCGCCTGCAGCGCTCCTGGATGGGCAGCGAATCGAAGCCGACGCGCTCGGCCAGCACGCCTTCCTAAATGAAGGCGTCCATGGAGCGCGCCACGGCGGGGCCGTCCGGCCGCGGCTGGTCATAGGGGCCTACGTTGACATCGATGAGATAGCCGACTTCCATGTCCGTGTTCTTCAGATAGTATCAATTCCGATGCTCATGTCCCCGACGGTATTGTCCGGACGCGACGAATGTGATCAAGCGGCGGCCATGCCGCCATCCAGCGGAACGGCGAGCCCGGTCATCCACGAGGACTCGTCACTGGCAAGGAACACCACCAGGCTGGCGCAGTCCTCGGTGCTGCCCAGCCGTCGCAGGGGATACTTCTGCGCGGCGACGACCTGCTTCTCTTCCCAGGTGCCGGTGGTGCCGACATAGCTGCCGCCGGACATCCACACTTCCTTGACCAGAGGCGTGGGCATGGTGGCCGGGCACACGGCATTGACGCGGATGCCCCCGGGGCCGAAATCGACCGCCATCTGGCGCGTCAGCGCCACGACGCCGCCCTTGGCGGCGGCATAGTGCGCCACGTTCGGCACGCCGATCAGCCCGCCAATGCTCGACTGGTTGATGATGGAGCCGCGACCGGCCTTCACCATCACCGGCAGCACGAACTTGTTGCACAGCCACACGCCGGTGAGGTTGATGGCGATCATGCGGTTCCATTCCTCGAATTCGATGTCCATCGCGCTGCCCGAGCCGCCGATGCCGGCATTGGCATAGAGGGCATCGACGGTGCCAAACGCGTTCACCGTCGTCCCGACCATGGCCTGCACCTCCACAGGCTTGGTGACGTCGACCGCGATCGCGATGGCGGAATTGCCGATCTCCGTGGCGACCGCGTTCACTGCATCGCGATTGATGTCGGCGCAGGCCACGCGCGCGCCTTCGGCGGCGAAGCGCTGCGCCGTGGTTCTGCCCACGCCCGAACCCGCGCCTGTGATGATGGCGACCTTGCCTTCAAGCCTTCCAGCCATGCGGTTCCCCTATTGGTTGATGCGGGTACGGCAAACTTTGTCAGCGCGGTCGGTTCGGCGTATAGCCGATCGCCTTGGCGATGGTCTCGGCACGCTCGAAGGCGGCCAAAAGTTCGTTGTGGCGCCCGGTGACGAGGTCGCGGTATTCGGGATGGCTCAGCACGAAAAACTCGTTGTCGCGCAGGGCCTGCAGCACGCGCTGTCCGTACCAGTTCACGTCCTGCGCGGAGGGTTCGGCGGTGCCGACCACTTCCTGGTGCGGCGGGGTGACACTACCGACGCCGCCGCGTACTACCTTGGACGTCAGGTGCAGCCGGGTGCCCACGGCGCCGGGGCAGAGCACCGACACGCCGATATTGTCCTTGGCGAGTTCCGCGCGCAGCGCATCGCTCAAACCGACGACGGCGTGCTTGGCGGCGATGTAGGCGGGATGCCTCGCGCGCGCGCGCAGGCCGGAAATCGACGCAGTGTTGATGATGTGTCCGCCCTGGCCGTGCTTCTTAATGCGCGGGATCATGTAGTGCGCGCCGTTGAACACGCCGGTGAGATTGATTCCGATCTGGCGGTCCCACAGTGCCACCGGGATTTCCTCCACGGTCCAGCCGATGGCCTCGATACCGGCGTTGTTGCACACCACGTGGATGGCGCCGAACTTCTGCTCGGTCTTGTCGGCGGCGCGCTGCCAGCCGTCGCGGTCGGTGACATCGAGGCGGACCAGCAGCACATTGTCGCCCGTGGCATCGAGTTCCGTGGCAGCCGGGCCGAGGCGCTCGGCGTCGATGTCGGCAATCGCCACTTTCATGCCGGCATTCACGAATGCCCTCGCCATGGCGTGGCCGATGCCGCTGGCACCGCCGGTGATGAAGGCGACCTTGCCGCTGACTTCCTTCATGCGTTCTCTCCCTGAGACGTTATTCGATGCGGAGGCACGGAGTTTAGTTGGGAATGCGGCCGCGTCCTAGTCGGTCCCCGATTTCTCAGAGCGTGCCCTCCGGCCTCGCGGATCCCGGCGCTGAGAACCGGACGGGCGACCGCGGCTGGCGGTTGCAGGCGATC
>VGIE01000178.1 GCA_016867955.1 Betaproteobacteria bacterium | reverse complement strand
AGAGGATGTCCTGGCACACCATCGCGCGCGCGCCGCTGTCCTCGAGCTGGTGGCGCACCTCGTGACTGGTGTACACGGGGCTGATGGGCGTGACCACGGCGCCCGCCTTCAGGACGCCGAAATAGGCGATGACGAACTGCGGGCTGTTGAGCAGGTACAGCGCCACGCGGTCGCCCTTCCTGATGCCGAGGGTGGCGAGCGCATTGGCAAAGCGATCCGTGGCCTCGCGCAGTTCACGGTAGCGCAACTCACGCCCGAAGAAGATCAGCGCAACCTGGTCCGGGCGGGTCGCGCAGGCCGCGTCGAAGGCTTCGGGCACGGACTGCAGGGGGATGTCGACGTGGTCGGGCGCGCCCTTGGCATACCAGGCGCGCCAGGGGCGGGCCAGGTACGCTTTCAGGACGTCCGGGGCCGCACGGTCCGTGGCGGACTTCGCCTCCGCCGCGTTCACGCGGACTGCTGGTGTGACATGCTTGCGGTGCGGTTCATCGACGCCGTCTCCTCCAATGCCCTGCGGGTCCTGCACGATTTCCACGTGCATGCTGCCATGTGCCGGCGCCCGGGGCAAGCATCATCGCCGGCGCGCTAGTGCTGCTGTTCCTGCGAGGCCGAACCGGCGGTCTTCCAGCGCAGCGCGCGGCGCGTTATCGTTTCCAGCAGCCAGTCGGTGAGCAGCGCCATGACCAGCAGCGCGGCGATGGCCGCAAAGCTGCCGTAGGTGGAGAACTGCGAGGCGCTCTTGGCCAGCAGGAAGCCGACGCCTTCGTCGGAGGCCAGCATCTCGGCCACCACCACGCCGACGAGGGCGTAGGGCACCGAGATCTTCAGGCCGGCGGTCACCCACACCAGCGCCGACGGGATGACCACGCGCACCGCGAGCTGGGCGCGGTTGGCGCCCATGATGCGCACCGCGGCGAGCAGCTCGTTGCTCACCTCGCGCACGCCGAAGTAGGTGTTGTAGTAGACGAGGAAGAACACGATGGTGGCGGCAAACATGACGCGGAACTCCATGCCCAGGCCGAACCACATCAGGAACAGCGGCGCCAGCGCCAGTCGAGGCAGCGTGTACAGAGCCGTGACGTAGGGTTCCAGCACTTCGCCCACGCGCCGGAAGGTCGCCGTGATGTAGCCGAGAATCATGCCGCCGATGGCGCCGCCGCCGAAGCCCATGATCGTGGCCTTCAGCGTGACCCAGATGTTCTTCACGTAAGTGCCGTCGATCGACCATTCCCACATGGTCTGCGCGATGCGCGAGGGTTTGCTCACCAGCAGCGCGGAGATCCAGCGCTCTGACGCGTACTCCCAGATGCTGAGAAAGATGATGCCAATGGCGATCTGCCAGGCGAGATTTTCAACGCGTATCCGGTTGCGGCTCTTGCGGACCGGCGCCTTGGCGAGGTGCTCCGGTTCGTCCTTCACTGGCGGTTCGTTGGTTTTCATGCGTCACCCTTCGGCGCGTCGGCATACTGTTCGGCATCGGCCAGCCGCAGCAGACCGCGCACATGCGCCTCGAGCTTGGCGTAATCGGGGGACTTGCGGATCTCGTCGAGGTTGCGTTCCTTGCCCCACGGGCAGATGGTCTCCTCGAGGATGCGCAGCGGCCTGCCGCCCAGCACCAGCACGCGATCCGAAAGCAGGATGCTCTCGGCGATGTCGTGGGTCACGAACAGCACGCTTTCATTCAGGCGGTTCACCGTGCTGAGCAGTTCCTTGTGCATGGTCTCGCGCAGCTGCGCGTCGAGCGCGCCGAAGGGCTCGTCCATGAGCAGCATCGGGGGATCGTAGATCAGGCTGCGCGCGAGCAGCGCCCGTCGCTTCATGCCGCCCGAGAGTTCCGACGGGAACTTGTTGCGGGCGTCGCCCAGGTTCACCAGCTTCAGCGCGCGCTCGAGCTTGTCCGAGCGTTCCTGCGCCGGCGTGCCGCGCAGCTCCAGCGGAAGCAGGATGTTCTTGGCCACGGTGTTCCAGGGCAGCAGCGTGTCGCCCTGGGTCATGTAGCCCACGTTGTTGTTGATGCCATGCAGGTAGCTGCCGTTGAACTTCACCGAGCCGTCCAGCGGCATCAGCAGGCCGGCGGCAAGGTTCAGCAGCGTGGACTTGCCGCAGCCGCTGGGCCCGAGCAGCGCCAGGAACTCCCCGCGCGCCACGTGCATGTTGAAGCCCTGCAGGATGGGCGCTTCTTGCTGATAGCCGAAATGCACGCCTTTGATTTCGAGCAGCATGGTGAGGGTTCCCCGGCTGTTGTGGCCCCGATGCGCGCAAGCACCACATGATCAGTTGTTCAATCGGGAGCCGATAGGCATGTTCCCGCGGGCGGAATCATACCTCAAGGAAGCTCGACAACCATTCCGGCGGGCGGTCCCACGGGGTTCTAGCGCCGAAGATCGAGCTCTTGCGGGGTGGTCTGGTCCGGACGCGCAGAGCCACAGCTTGTAATGACCACCCTTCAACACCCGGGTATCGGCAGCCTGGCAAGAGGGCCTGCCGATGGCGACTAACCCACCACCCGGCCTGCGCGCAGTGCCGCGATGTCGGCATCGCCGTAGCCTGCTTCGCGCAGGATCTCGTCGGTGTGCTGCCCGATCGACGGTGCACCGGTGCGCACGCTAGCCGGCGTATCAGAAAACAGCACCGGCGGGGCGGTGTAGCGGATGGTGCCTTCGGTCGGGTGTTCCATGGTCTTGAACATCCCGACGGCCTTGAGGTGAGGGTGCTCCGGCAGTTCGTCGAGGCTGTACATGGGTGAAGCGGGGATGTCTGCCTTTTCGCACACCTGCATCCATTCGGCTGTGGTGCGCTCCCTGGTGATCTCCCGGAGCTCCCCGTACAGCGCCTTGACATTGGCGTACAGGCGCACCGGATCGTTGACTTCATATTCTTCGATCAGGTCCGGCCGGCCGGCAGCCGCGAGAAAGGCGTTCCAGTGCCGGCCGGTGTAGGGCAGCACGGTCATGAAGCCGTCCCGGGTCGGTGCCGGCTGGCGGCCGCCGGCCATCAGGCGCGTGTAGCCGGCCGCGGCAATGGGCGGCTCGAAGGTGAGGCCGCCCAGGTGTTCGACCATGATGAACGAGACGAGAGACTCCAGCATCGGTACTTCCACGGACTGGCCGCGCCCGGTGCGCTCGCGCGCCAGGAGCGCGGCCACGATGGCCTGCGACAGCATCAGCCCGGCGGTCTTGTCGGCCATCACGGTGGGCACGTAGTCCGGCGTGCCGCGCCCCTGCCCGTTCAGGCTGGCGATTCCGCTGCCCGACTGGATGATGTCGTCGTACGCCGGCTTGTCGCGATCGGGGCCGTTGCTGCCGAAGCCGGTGGAGAAACAGTACACCAGGCGCGGGTTGCGCCTGCATACCTCGGCGTAGGTGAAACCGAGCCCCTGAATCGACGCAGGCCGCAGGTTGTGCACCAGCACGTCGGCACTGTCGATCAGCTGCCACAGCACGTCACGGCCTTGCGCGGACTTCAGGTCGATGGCGATGGCGCGCTTGTTGCGGTTGACGGCCAGGTAGAGCGACGCCTTGTCCGGGTGCCGGAACGAGCCGTTGGGACGCACGGGGTCGCCTTCGAGCGGTTCGATCTTGATTACTTCCGCGCCGTAGTCGGCGAGGATCTGGGTCGCATACGGGCCGAGAAGCACCGTGGTGAGGTCGAGGACGCGGAAGCCGGCGAGGGGGCCGGTCGGCGTGACTGGCGTTCCCGCGGCCACCTCTGCTTGCTTGCTCACAGATGATTCCTCGTTCCGGTTTCCCCGATGCGGCGTCCTCGACCGGCGCCCGCGGTTCGCAACGCCGTCACGCCTTCGAGGGCGCGCTGGACTTCCTGAATTCGACGTGCAGCTCCTTCAGTCCGCGCAGCCAGAAGTTGGGGATGTGGCGCAGCTTGTTCTTCCCCGGTGACAGCCTGATCTCGTCGAAGCGCTCGAAGATCGCCTTGAATCCCCACAGCAGCTCGCGGCGTGCCAGCGGTGCGCCCAGGCAGTGGTGCACGCCGGCGCCGAAGGCCATGTGGCTGCCGGCATTCTTGCGGTCGAGATCGAGCTTCTCCGGTTCGGGGAAATGGCGCTGGTCGCGGTTGGCCGAGCCATAGCGCAGGTCCACCGTTGCGCCCACCGGGATGGTCACTCCGTGCAGCGTGTAGGCTCTCTTCACGATGCGGATGCGGCTTTGCACCGGGCTGTCCAGCCGCAGCACCTCCTCGATGAAGGGGCGCAGGTACTTGTCGGGATTGCTCTTGACCTGGCCCCACACATGCGGATTCTGGTCGATGAGCACCAGCCCGGCCGTGAAGGAGTTTGTGCTCGTCTCGCTGCCTCCGACGAAGGTGTCGGCCATCATTTCGCCGTGCAGCTCGTTGTCGTTCATCGGCCGGCCCCAGCCGGGTACTTCGTTGTTGACGAGGTCCGACAGCAGCGTGCCGTCGGGCTCCTTCCTCAGTCGCTCGAAATAGGCCTGGAAGTAGTGCTGCGCCTCGATCTCCTTGTTGATGGCGTCCCAATAGGAGGCATCGTCATCCACCATCAGGCCGGTACGGCGCACCCAGGAATCGGTCCATGCCTTGATCATCCAGATGTCCTTGTCGGGCACGCCCATCTGTCGGCCGATGATGATCAGCGGCAGTGGGACGGCAAAGGCGTTGGCGAACTCGCAGTGGCCGTCGTCAATGAACTTGTCGATGAGGCTGTGCGCGAGCTGCTCCACCACCGGGTCGAGCATCTTCAGGCGGCTTTCGCGGAAGACGTGGTCGAACATGGAG
Source organism: Betaproteobacteria bacterium (assembly GCA_016867955.1). Lineage (GTDB taxonomy): Bacteria > Pseudomonadota > Gammaproteobacteria > Burkholderiales > SG8-39 > CAIYPG01. The sequence continues at coordinate 774 of VGIE01000178.1, read as the reverse complement.
CGCAACTGCGCATGCTTGGGGTTGTCCATGAGCGCCAGCGTGGGCGCCGGCAGCCAGCCCTTCTCGCTCAGGTGCTGTTGCACCTTCGCCGCGCGCTCCTTGTTGACCTGCTCGGCTTCCTTGCCGCGCTGGCTGGAGAAATGCTCGGTGTCGCCGAGGATGCGCCGCACGTCTTCATAGCGGCTGACGACATAGAATTTGGTGTGCGGGTCCTGCCAGACCGGAGCTTCCTCGCGCAGCTTGCCGTGCAGCTGGTACGGGCACTCCTGCAGCTCGACGTCGAAAAAGGTCGCGCGGTCGAGCGACTCATGGACGATCGGATTCTCCATCCGGTTGATTTCGCTCTCGGCCATGCCGTTCTCCTCGCATTGCGATGTTCGATGAGGCCTTTTACTGCAGTCCGCACCAGCGCGCCAGCCGTTCCACCCAGGCCACGCGCGCTGCGGCATCGGGCAGGTCGAGCGGCACCTGCACCACGAGATGTTCGAATCCGGCGGCGCGGTAATCGTCGAGCGCCCGGCGGATGCCCGCCTCGTCGCCTACCGAGGGCGCGCGCACCCAGACCTGGAAGCCGGCCGGATCGCGCCGCTCCGCCTCCAGCGCGCGATGCAGCTGGTCGCGGCAGTCGCGCGCGGCGGCCAGATCGCAGGGCGGGCCATACCAGCCGTCGCCGACCCGCGCCGCGCGCCGCAGCGCCTGTTCCCCGGCGCCGCCCATGATGATGGGCGGCGGGCTGGCCAGCCCCGGCGACATCTGCAGCCTGGCGAAGCGGTA
>VGIE01000177.1 GCA_016867955.1 Betaproteobacteria bacterium | reverse complement strand
GCAATCGGGTTGGCAATCTTCCGACCCGCGATGTCGGGCGCCGAACCGTGCACCGACTCGAAGATCGACGGCGTCGTGCGGTCCGGATTGATGTTGCCGGAGGCTGCCACGCCGATGGTGCCGGCGGTGGCCGCTCCCAGGTCGGAAAGAATGTCCCCGAACAGGTTGGAGGCTACGATGACGTCGAATCGGCCCGGGTCCAGCACCAGCTGCATGCTCAGGTTGTCAACGTGGTATTCGCGCGTGCCGATGCCGGGATACTGCGAAGCCATCGCCGAGAAGCGCTCGTCCCAGTACGGCATGGTGATGGAAATGCCGTTGGACTTGGTGCAAGAGGAAACGTGCTTCTTGCGCCGTTGCGCCAGCTCGAAGGCGTACTTCATGATGCGATCCACGCCCTTGCGCGAGAACACCGCCTGCTGAATGGCCGCTTCGCGATCGGTGCCGGCGAAGATGCGCCCGCCCACGCTGCCGTACTCGCCCTCGGTGTTCTCGCGCACCACCACGTAGTCGATGTCACCCGCCTTGCGACCGGCAAGCGGGCACGCCAGCCCCTTCAACAGGCGGACAGGGCGCAGGTTGACGTAGAGGTCGAAGACTCGGCGGAAGTTGATCAGCAGCCCCCACACCGAGATGTGGTCCGCGACGATGGACGGATTTCCGACAGCGCCAAAATAGATGGCGTCGAACTTGCGCAGGATGTCCGGCGCATCCTCCGGGCACATGCGCCCGTGCGCCTTGTACCAGTCGCAGCTCCAGGGAAATTCCTGCCACTTGAACGAAATGCCGTGCTTGGCCCCGGCGGCCTCGAGCACGCGCACGCCCTCGGGAATCACCTCGCGCCCGACGCCGTCGCCGGGAATCACGGCTATGTTGTATGACTTCACTTGCCGTATTCCTTCGCTAGCCCGAACCGAAGACGAATCTGTCATCCAAGAATATTGGGCCGGGCAATACCCTGCTCCTCGCAACGCTGGAAGTATGCGGCCAGGTCGCTGGAAACAGAGCTGCGGCTGGTCACCGTCTTGCCGTCCGCGGCGATGTTCTCGACATCGCCGAACTACACATAGATAACTTCTGAAATTTCGGGGCCGTTGTAGAAGCGATGCAGATTGCCGAGCTGCTCGTAAATGTAGGAGCCGGCCACATAGGGAAAATTGCTGGCCTCATGGCTCCAGGCCCCCTTCAGCGTATAACCCATCACCGGCGCCAGGTGGCGATGCAGCCCGTATTTGAAACCCGGGTGGAAACGGTCCTGGGTCACGAGGATGTTGTCCTTCACCCGGGCCTGCAGGATGCGACGCTCCCATCCCGGGCCCTTGACCCACGGGATGTCGTTGCCCTGCACCACCAGCGTCTGCTGCGCCGCCAGGACATCGCTGAATGCATTCATCGGCCCCCCTTCCTCGGTGCGATCTGTTCATGCTCGGCGCGCGTTCGCCGATAGCGCCTGCAAGTATAGATCGGCGACTTGCCGCGGTCACGCCCGCGGGTCGCCGTATTTCGATCTGGCGGTTGCCGACGCCTCATGTTAGTGTTTCCCCCTCCCCCTCATTCACCAACCGAGGAGCACCGCCATGCCGCTTTCACTAGAAGAAAAACAGGCCATCACGGAACTGACCGCACGCTACAACTTCACCATTGACCACCATGAGGCCGAAGCCTGGGCCGACACATTCGTCGAAGACGGTGAGCTGCGCGTTGACGGCCGCACCCAGTGCAAGGGCCGGCAGGGCCGCATGGACTTCGTCAACAAGGCCAAGGCTTCGGGATACAAGTCTCGTCACTGGGTCTGCAATGCGCTGATCGAAGGTGAAGGTAACCAGGCGAGACTGCGCATGTACGTGCTGGCGATTGCCATCATCAACGGCCTGGACCCCTACGTCATGGGCGAGTACGACGACACGCTGGTCAAGGAAAACGGCCAGTGGAAATTCAAGGTGCGCAACGTCAGTTTCTGCGCCGGCAAGTCATTCACCGACGGCGGCCTGAAGGGCATTCCCGCGGTCCGCTGAGGTCCATCCGCGGCTGACGGATGCGAAGCCGCGATGGCAACCGGACCCGCGAGCGCCCTCCGAAAGCCTGCTAGCATTGATGCATCGTCGATCAGCCTGTCGTTGATCGGCGATTTTCAATGGAGGAGCAGCCATGCCGCACTCACTGGCCGACAAGCAGGCTATCAACGATCTCGTCTCGCGCTACAACATGGCCATGGACCACGCCCAGGCCAACGACTGGGCCGACACCTTCACCGGCGACGGTGAGCTCAACATCGACGGCAAGACCATCGCCAAGGGGCGCGCGGCTCTGGTGGCCATGGTGGAGAACGCTGCCAAGGGCACTTATCGCGGCCGCCACTGGGTGTGCAATGCGCTGATCGACGGCGAAGGCGATACCGCGCGGCTGCGCATGTACGTGCTCTCCTTCAACATCGTCGAAGGCATCACCCCGCGCGTCATGGGCGAATACGACGACAAGCTGGTGCGCGTGAACAGTGAATGGAAATTCAAACAGCGCAACATCACCTTTGTCGCGGGAAAATCCGGCATCGTGAGGTAGCGCCATGCGCATCGTCAACGCCGATCTCGCCTTTCCGGAGGGCCCGATCGCGCTGTCCGATGGCAGCGTGCTGGTGGTCGAAATGGGCCGCGGCACGCTGACGCGCGTGACCGCGAAGGGCGGGCGGCAGGTCATCGCCACCCTCGGCGGCGGACCCAACGGCGCGGCTATGGGCCCGGGCGGGCGGGTGTTCGTCACCAACAACGGCGGCAGCGAATACACGAGAGACGATGCGGGAGGCTGGCGTCCCGTGCTGCCGCCGACGAACTACACCGGCGGACGCATCGAAGTGGTGAATCCCGACACGGGCAGGTTCGAGCGCCTGTACGACCGCTGCGACGGCGAACCGCTGAACGGTCCCAATGACCTTGCCTTCGACGCCGACGGGAATTTCTGGTTCACCGACTACTGCAAGATGCCGCGCAACCCCGACGACCGGCCCTGCATCTACTGGGCCAGAAGCGACGGCAGCGAGATCCGGCGCGTGGTCCCGCACATGGTGGGGCCGAACGGCATCGGGCTTTCACCAGACGGGAAACGCCTCTACGCCTCCGAAACCCAGACCTCGCGTCTGTTCGCCTGGGACATCACCGGACCGGGCGAGCTGTCGAAGCGCGACTGGCCGGCCATCTATGGTGCGCAATTTCTCTGCGGCAGCGACAGACCGCAGGGCTTCGACAGCCTCAAGGTCACCGTATCGGGAAAGATCTGCATTGGCACGCTGTTCAACGGTGGCATCACCGAGGTCTCGCCCGATGGCGGCTGGGCACGCCATCATCCGCTGCCGGAGCTCTTCGTCACCAATCTGGCATTCGGCGGCGCCGACCGCAAGACGATGTTCGTCACCTTTGGCCATCGCGGCATGCTGGTCGCGCTGGCCTGGCATGAAGCGGGGCTGCAGCTGCCGTTTTCGGCATAGCTTCGTTCGGCGTGGGAATCGCGCCTGTCACGCTCAGTCGCTGCGCTCCAGCCGCTGGCAAAGTTCCGCGCTGGGATGCACGCCGAGCCGCCCGTACAGCTCGGGCACATGCCTGACCACGGCATTGACGAATATGCCCAGCTAGCGCGCGATATCCGGGTAGCTCAGGCCATTGGCCAGGTGAAAACACACCTGCGACTGCCGGCGCGGCAGGCAGAGACTGGACACGCGGCGCCAGAGCATCACGATGCTGTGAACCTCCCGCCGGACGGCAACACCTTCTAGCATGCTGTCGAAAAACGCGTCCCGCGCGGCGTATCGAGTGCGGCGCTATACGAGATAGCGTGTCGGCCTGACGACGCGGGCGCTCCAGGCTTCACCAATTGCGGACTTGGTCTGGGTTTTGGCGGTGTAGCTGACATCAATCTCTGACCTGCGTCTGTACTGAGGCGGCAGCGCACCAACCCCACTTTGCCGCGGTCGGGGCGAGCCACTCCTATGTGCCAGTACAATACGAACTTTTTCAAATCTATATCGGCACCCATAGTAGGTAAGCATCAACAATACTGTCATTGATGTAACCGATTCCGCGACCTGCACATCGGCTGATCGGACCCCTTGGATTCTTCACTTTGCCCCCGGTTGATTGCGTCTGGGAACCCCAAAAGAGGGTACCGGCGGGAAGCGGGCTGCATCAGCGATCGCCAAAGCCTAAAATCGGCGGCCTCAAGGGGCTTACCCCGTCCCTCCCGACCCGGCGGGATGGCTTCTTTTTTGCGGGGCGCTCTTGAATCCGGGGATTTCGGCCCCATGTCCCGGTTGGACAAGAAAAAACCAGCAAATTCAACCGGTTCCTCAACACCTTCCCATGTCGCAAGCTCCCGAAACGCCCGCCGAACCCGGCGCGGAGGCCCCTTCAGTCGCGGCCTCGCCTGACACTCCCCAGACCGCCGCGCCCCCCAGCCTGGAAGAGCAGCTCGCCGCCGCCCTCGCCAAGGCCGAGGAAAACCTCGACAACTGGCTGCGCGCCAAGGCGGAGACCGAAAACATGCGCCGGCGCGCGCAGGAGGATGTGACCAAGGCGCACAAGTTTGCCGTCGAGTCGCTGGCCGCCCAGCTGCTTCCGGTCAGGGACAGCCTGGAAGCTGCGCTTGCCACCGAGAACGCCACCCTTGACGCCTTGAAATCGGGCGTGGAGCTGACGCTCAAGCAGCTGGCCTCGGTGTTCGACAAGGCCATGCTCAGGGAGATCAACCCTGTGGGCGAAAGATTCGACCCGCACCGGCATCAGGCCATCAGCATGCTGCCCTCGGAGAAGGAGCCCAACACCGTGATCAACGTGCTGCAGAAGGGCTACCTGCTGCACGAGCGCGTGGTCCGACCGGCGCTGGTCACCGTGTCCATGGCCAGGGACGCTTGATCCGCAACGCGCTTGAAGCAAGGGCCGCCGCCCCCATATTCGCATCATCGCCAATTCGCTGAACTCAAAGGCTTATCGGGACCAAGGGGATTGGTCGGAAAACTGCGGCCCGTATGTCCCGCAACATTAGTCAAGACAAAAGGAAAGGATCATGGGCAAAATAATCGGCATTGACCTCGGGACGACGAACTCCTGCGTCGCCATCATGGAGGGCGGCAAGCCCAAGGTCATCGAGAACTCGGAGGGCGCGCGCACCACTCCCTCCATCGTCGCCTACCAGGACGACACCGAAGTGCTGGTGGGCGCCTCGGCCAAGCGCCTGGCTGTCACCAACGCAAAGAACACCCTCTACGCGGTGAAGCGCCTGATCGGCCGCCGCTACGAGGAAAAGGAAGTCCAGAAGGACATCGACCTGATGCCCTTCAGCATCATCAAGGCCGATAACGGCGACGCCTGGGTGGAAGTCCGCGGCAAGAAGATCGCGCCCCAGGAAGTGTCCGCCCAGGTGCTGCGCAAGATGAAGAAGACCGCCGAGGACTACCTTGGCGAGGAAGTTACGGAAGCCGTGATCACGGTGCCGGCATACTTCAACGACTCGCAGCGGCAGGCGACCAAGGACGCCGGCCGCATTGCCGGCCTCGAAGTCAAGCGCATCATCAACGAGCCGACCGCGGCGGCGCTG
>VGIE01000176.1 GCA_016867955.1 Betaproteobacteria bacterium | reverse complement strand
CAGGCAGGCGGACACAACGAGGCTGATCCGCATGACGGATCTGCTCGACCGCGGCCTCGACTACGAGCGCGCGAGCTTCTGCATCGATAAGCGCGACTGAACGCCCGCAGGCCTGATTCGCCTTGCGGGAATCACCGCTGCGAAGCGGCTGCCACGCCCCGGTTCGCTGCTGATCTCCAGTGCGGACTGATGCCGGGTCAGGACATGCTTGACGATCGCCAGCCCAAGGCCCGTGCCGCCGGTTTCCCGGGAACGGCTCTGGTCGATTCGATAGAAGCGCTCAGTCAGCCGCGGGATATGCTGGGCTTCAAAGCCGACCCCCGTGTCGGTAACGGAAAACTCGCCTTCCCCGGTTTCCCGGATACGCCATGCGAGTCGGACATCCCCGCCTGCCTGCGTGTAATGCACGGCATTGGCGACCAGGTTCCCAAACGCGGAACGAAGCTCCGGCTCACTCCCCGCGAGCAGCGCCGTGTCGCTCACATTCACGGACAGCTTGTGACGCCCGGCTGACAGAGCAAGCCCTTCTACCAGGAGGCTGTTGAGCAGAGTCGCCACGTCGATTTCAGACTCGTCCGACAGGCCGGGACTCGATTCCAGCGCCGACAGCGTGAGCAGATCCTCCACCAGCCGCAGCATGCGCGATGTCTGCTGCTGCATCAGGCTGAAGATCTCGCGCGAACGCGCCTCGGTAAACTTGATTTTGGTATCGACCAGCGTTTCCAGGAACCCGCTGACCACGGTCAGCGGTGTTTTCAGTTCATGGGACACGTTGGCGACGAAATCGCGACGCATCGTCTCCAGCCGTGATGCCTGCGTCACGTCGTGGCACAGCAGCAGTTTCTGGTCCTGTCCGTAGGCGATGACGCGAAGGCTAAGCGTCAGTTCCTCTTCGCGCACCAGCCGTATCACCAGCGGATCGCCGTGGGTGCCCTGCCGGAGGTATGTGGCGAAGTCCGGTACACGCACCAGGTTGATGATGACCTGTCCGGCGTCCTTCACCGCGTCGATCCCGAGGAACTGCTCGGCCATCGGATTGCACCACTCGATGTGATCCTCGGCATCCAGGATCACCACCGCATCCGGCATCGCCGTCCCGGCGGAGCGAAACCGCGCCAGCGCAGTCGTCAGCTGCGCATGCTCCAGACGCTGCGCCTTCGCGAGTCGATGCAGCTCGGCGAAGATGTCCTCCCAGATGCCGGAGCCATCCGGCACCGGCTGCGTCGGGTCGCGCAACCAGCGCAGCAGGCCCTCGGCATTCGCCAGATGCGGCCTGAGCAGTAGCAGCGCGAACACGAACCCCGCGCTGGCACCCCAGCGCGGGCCGAAAAAATACCAGACTGCAGCCGACGCAAGCAGGGCAAGGAACACCGCGGCGCCAGCCCTTATCCAGATTGCGCACGCGTCGCGATTCAAGATCGTTTCATTGGGAGGTGCACAGAGCGGGGTTCTGGCAAAAAAAATACGCCATTCTAGTACCGGCGCCGCCTGTCGGGCCGGCGCGCGCGGTGCCCATCAGGGTTTGATGGCGAAGCGATAGCCACTGCCGCGCACCGTCTGGATGTGGCGTTCGCCGCACGCGGGCTCTAGCGCTTGGCGCAGGCGGCGGATATGCACATCAACAGTGCGTTCTTCCACAAAAACGTGGTCGCCCCAGACCTTGTCGAGCAGCTGCGCCCGCGAGTGCACGCGTTCCGGGTGGGTCATGAGGAAATGCAGGAGCCTGAACTCTGTGGGGCCGAGGTCCAGCGTGGCCTCCCCCGCCCTCACGCGGTGGGTGACAGGATCGAGCCTGATGCCGCCCTGCTCGACCGGCTCTTCGGTGAGCTGCGGCGAGCGCCTGCGCAACACCGCCTTGATCCGCGCCACGAGTTCGCGTGGTGAGAAGGGCTTGGTAATGTAATCGTCCGCCCCCGACTCGAGACCGGCGACTCTGTCAAGTTCCGCACCCCGGGCCGTCAGCATGATGATCGGAACCGTCCGCGTACGTTCGTCGTCGCGCAATCGCCTGGCAAACTCGAGTCCGGATTGCCCCGGCAACATCCAGTCGAGGAGGATCACGTCCGGCAGCACTTCCCTAACCATCCTCGCCGCCTGCTCGGCATCCAGCGCCCGCAGCACGGTGTGGCCAGCATGCTCAAGATTGATTGCAATCAGTTCCTGGATCGCAGGTTCGTCTTCGACAACGAGTATGCTGGCCGGCATGGCTGATCGGACTAAAAGCGTGGCATGGGAACCCGGAGATCTTACGCACTTTGCATGACAGTTTTGTTACGGCGGTCAATCCGCTACCATTCCGACCGAGTCATTTTTTCGATTTGAGGGGAAACATTGTCTCATGTTCCCCTGTGCCGGGCCGCTGCAACATTCATGCTGCAACGGGTACTCGTTCTGGAGCCGCAAACTATGGCCGTTGCATCCCCGCCGTCCCGCACGCCGACCGAGATCAAGCTGCACAGCAAGTCCCGCCGCATGGAGGTCCGGTTCGCCGATGGGTCATGCTTCGACCTGAGTTTCGAGTTCCTGCGCGTGCATTCCCCATCGGCCGAGGTTCGCGGACATGGCCCCGGGCAGGAAGTCCTGCAAACCGGGAAGCGGGACGTTGACATCGTGGAGCTTGAGCCGGTGGGGACGTACGGCGTGCAACCCCGCTTTTCCGACGGCCACGCCAGCGGCATCTTCTCCTGGGAGTACCTCTACGGTCTCGGCCGCGACAAGGACCGGCTGTGGCAGGCATACCTCGACAAGCTCGCAGCGGCGGGCGCGTCCCGAGATGGCGGTGCCCCACCGCGTCCTGACGAAGGATCGTGCTAGTGTGACGCTAATGGACAAGCAAACACATTTCGGCTTTCGGACGGTCCGCGAGGAGGAAAAGGCGCATCGGGTTGCGGGCGTGTTTTCTTCCGTGGCCGGCAAGTACGACGTGATGAACGACCTCATGTCGCTGGGCCTGCACCGGCTGTGGAAAAGGTTCACGGTGGCGGTCAGCGGCGTGCGTGCCGGGCAGCGGGTGCTGGACGTCGCCTCCGGCTCGGGCGATCTCGCCCGGCTGTTTGCCCGGCGTGTCGGGCGCGGTGGCCGGGTCTGGGCGACCGACATCAACCGCAGCATGCTCGACGTAGGACGTGACCGCCTGCTGGATGACGGGCAGTTGCTGCCGCTGGCGCAGTGCGATGCCGAAGCGCTGCCCTTTCCATCCGGTTACTTCGACTGCGTGAGCGTCGCCTTCGGGCTGAGAAACATGACGCGCAAGGAGCGTGCACTTGCGGAAATGCAGCGCGTCCTGCGGCCCGGGGGCCGCCTGCTGGTGCTGGAATTCTCGCGTGTCTGGAAGCCGCTGGAGAAGCCCTACGACTGGTATTCCTTCAACGCGCTGCCTTGGCTTGGGGAACGCATTGCCGGCGATGCGGAAAGCTATGGATACCTCGCCGAATCAATACGCATGCACCCGGGGCAGGCGGAGCTGCAGGGGCTGATTGAAGAGGCAGGATTCGAGGACGTCGATTACTTCAACCTTGCGGCCGGCGTCGTTGCCCTGCATCGTGGCTACAAGTACTAGGGGCAGGCAAACTCATCGGGGCTGAGTATATTCAACCCATGAAGCTGCCATGGTCGCAGATTATTTTGTGAAATTGATCAGAATGGCCGACGAAGGCCCCGGCGGGCTTGCGGGTGAAGCCCGGCTCTGCGGTACTTGCATCCGGTCGCGCCGAGCGGGCGGCAACAATCGAAAGGGGCGGTGATCCGCAAGGATCGCCGCCCCTTTGTTGCTTGCGGGCTCACACCCGCGCCAGCGCTAGCCTTTGGCTTTCTCGAATGCCTGCCAGCAGGCGAGGGACTCCGGATAGTCGGCCTTGATGCGCTCGCCCGTCGGCGTCACCAGCCGCAGGTCGCCGTTGAGGGCGGTCGCGTACTCGGCCGCAGGCACGTAGTAGAGGAAGCTGAGAACGCGCTTCTCGAAATGCCACCGCCCGTCCACCTTGCGGTAATTGTCCGCGTACTTCATGGCCGCAAGGCTTGGTCGCTTGTTGGGCGAGGTTTCCGCATGACTGAGCACCAGCCCCGTCGCCCGGTCCGGATTCGCGGCATCCACCTTGATGAAGTGGTCGTGCGTCCAGTGGTAACCGGGACCGCGGATGCCGAGGACCTTGATGAACATGTCGACGATGCCCTTGCGGCCGTTGGCCACCATGAGCTTGCTCGGCGTGTCGAAAACCGCGTCCTCAGTGAACAGGCTGCCCAGCCGCGGAATGTCGTGCTCGTCGCAGGCGATGGCATAGGCACTGATCAGTTCCGAGATCTCGGCGCGCGACTCCAGCCGCTCCACGCGGCGGCGCAGTTCTTCGAGTTCTGACATCTTCATTCCTCCGTTTCATTGAAAAATTGGCACGGTTTTCCAGCCAGTGACCACGGCGCAGCGCATGCAGGCGTTCGGGCTATCCGCCTGACGCGCGGGCGCGGATTCCAGCCTCGCGCTCGAGAAAAGAAAACGGCTGCAGATCGCGCAGCCGTTTTTCGTTTCGAGCGGGGCCAGCTTCGCCCCGTGTCTTCAGGCGTTGATACCCCAGAACGAAACGGCTAGGGTGCAGCGATTAACTTGCCGTCTTTGGCCACCAGCACCATGGGCTTGTAGATCGGGTTGCGCGCCTCGTCGAAGCTCAGGTTCGTCTTGCCGTCGCCAAGCACCACAGGCATGTTCTTCGTGGCGGCAATCCCGTCACGAACTGCCTGCCGGGTCACCGGCCCCTTGATGCCGGCAATCACCCTGCCATACACGCGGATGATGGTGTAGCCGACAGACGACCATTGGTCAGGCTCGGCGCCGAATTTCTTCTGGAAGTTGGCCATGTAATTCTGCGCCAGCTTGTCAGTGCGCAAGTGCGGCGCCGCATCCGTCGCCATGATCGTGCCCTCCACTGCCTTGCCGCCGATCTTCAGAAAGGTGGCGGATGCGGCTGCGTTCGTCGACACGAACTGGACCTCGTTGCCCACGCCCGCCTGGCGCGATTGCAGGATGATGTTTGCCGCGCCGGCGTCGTTCATCGAAATGAAGACCATGCTGGGCTTCTGGCTTGCAATCTTGGTCGCGAGGGCGGTGAAATCGGTGTCAGCCATCAGGGCCGACTCTTCGGGAAGAAGCGTCACCTTGCCTTGAAGCAGCTTGCGCATAATCACCGGCATGGCCGCTGCGCCATCGTTGTCACGAGCGCCGACGGTCATGACCGTCTTGGGCTTGACCCGGGCGAGGACATAGTCAGTCAGCCCGTCCACGATGGTCGATGGCAAGCTGATGATCCGGTTGGACCATGGGCCCGCGGCATTGACCGCGGGCGTCACGGCAATCGCCAGCATGGGAATCTGATTCTGGTTTGCCGCCGGCGAGGCCGCGAGCGACGGTGCACTGCCAGACGGTCCGGCAATCGCCAGCGCTCGTCCGCTGGTGGCAAACTTGTTCAGAAGGGTGATGGTCTGGTTGTTGACGCTGCCATCATCTTCGATGACCAGTTTGAGGCTGTGAGGACCGAGTTCCTTGCCGGCATTGATCTCTTCGATTGCCAGTTCCATGCCCCGAACCGCCGACT
>VGIE01000175.1 GCA_016867955.1 Betaproteobacteria bacterium | reverse complement strand
AAACAACCCTGTGCCCCTCACGAATATCTTTGCTCACCGGAGGGCTTAATTAGGTAGAGGAATGACCTCCTCCTTGCTGAAGGAGAAAGTCATGAACGAAGAGCAGAAGTATCCATCTGAGGAAGTGCTAAACCAAGTCGCGGGTAAAGACAACTTTGAGCGTAGCGAAAAGTTGTCTTTACCCGCGGGCCCGCCGTCGGGACCAGGGGTGCCGCCGGACGTGGAGACTGTGATGCCTGGCGGCCTCGATCCGGCCGACGTTTGGGAGGAGGACCGTCCGCCTGCCCGGCAGTCGACCGACGAAGTCACAGGGCTGCCGGACTCGCTCTCCTGGGCCGAGGATGCGCCGCTGCCACCGAACCTCAAGGCGCGGCGGCGTGGTACGCTGGCGCCGGCGGTCGAACGGCCCGTGATGCCACTCTCACCCGCGCAGAAGCTGTTGCTGCTGGACACGTGGCAGCGGAGTGGCCTGCCGGCGCGGGACTTTGGCGCGCTGGTGAACATCTCGCGGCAGACGCTCTACGCCTGGAAGCGGCGTTTCGAAGAGCTCGGTCCGGCGGGCCTGATGGACCAGCCCAAAGGAGTCAAGAAAGGGAGCAAGCTGCCGGAGCTCACGAAGCGGACGATCTTAATGCTCAAGCAGTCGCATCCGGATTGGGGCTGCGAGCGGATCAGCGACATGCTGGTGCGTGGGCCGGCGCTGCCGGCCAGCCCCAACGCCGTGGCTCGTGTATTGCGCGAGTCCGGCTATGAACTGGTCGAACAGCCGACGCGCCCGCATCCGGATCATGTCCGCCGCTTCGAGCGGGCCGCGCCCAATCAGCTGTGGCAGACCGACCTGTTCACATTCGTCTTGAAGCGGCAGAACCGGCGGGTCTATCTGGTGGCCTTCATGGACGACCACAGCCGGTTCCTAACTGGCTATGGACTGCATGGGAGTCAATCGACGGCGCTAGTGATCGAAGTCGTGCGGGCGGCGATTGCCGGGTACGGCGTGCCGGCCGAGATCCTCACCGACAATGGCACGCAGTATGTCACGTGGCGCGGGAAGAGCCAGTTCACGCGCGAGCTGGAGAAGCTCGGCATCCGGCAGATCGTGGCCCGACCGAAGCGGCCGCAGACGCTGGGTAAGATCGAACGCTTTTGGGGCACGCTGTGGCGCGAGTGTATCGAGAGCGCGGTGTTCTTAGACCTGGAAGATGCACGGCGCCGCATCGGGCTGTTCATCGACCACTACAACTTCCAACGCGTGCATTCGGGGATCGACGGCCTGGTTCCGGCCGATCGATTCTTCCAGGCCGCGCCAGAGGTCCTCTCCACGTTGAAAGAGCGTGTCACGGCCAACGCGCTGGAACTGGCCCGTCACGGCGTTCCTAAACAGCCGTTCTACTTGACGGGGCAGGTCGCGGGCCAGCCATTCAGCGTGCATCAGCAAGGGGATCGGGTAGTGTTGCAACAAGCGGGCCAGGTGCGCGAGGAGATCGAACTTATATCGCCGCCAGCGCCGCACGTCACGCCGACCGAACTGCCGCCAGCCGTCTGTCCGCAAGGCGTGCCGGAGTCGTACGGCGCGCTGCCCACCGAACTGCCGCCGGGCGTGTCGGCGCTGGATGATTATCTGGCCCAGCAGCGGCCTGCGGCCGACGAAGGAGCCGCATCATGAAGAAGAAAACAACGAAGACGAAGCCCGAGTCCAAGCCGGCCGCGAAGCGCATTTCGCGGCCGGCCAAGACGCCCAGCGAAGCGCAGCGGCTGGCAGCCACGATCCTGGAAGTATTGGCTGGCATGCGTTCGCCGCCCGACGCATCGCAGGCGCTGTCGATCTCGCTGCCGCGTTATTATCAACTGGAATCGCGGGCGCTGGAAGGTCTGGTGGCGTCCTTGGCGCCGCGCCCGATGGGCAAGCAGCCCTCGCTGGAGAACCGCGTGAAACTGCTGGAAAAACAACTGGCCGCGGCTCACCGCCAGTGCGCCCGGCAGGAGGCGCTCGTGCGCGTCACGCAGCGCACGCTGGGACTGGCGATGGCCACTCCCGCGAAGTCCACAGCACCCGAGCACGACCCGCTGGGGCGGAAGAAACGCCGCCCGATCGTGCGGGCACTGAAGGCCGCACGCTCATTGCAAGCGCAGGCCGATGCGGCCGAAGTATCCGCAGACGCTGGCGAATCGGATCCATCTTCGCTACAACCAACAGCGCTACTACCTGGCGCGGAGGAGGTCCGCCCATGTCCGGCGTGATTCATGTTCTTCACGGAGGCTCAACTCGTGGCAGGACGGAAGCCCTTGGGACCGGCGCTGGTCGAACGCCTGGACGGGTCGACGAGCGCGAAAGAACGTCTGGAGCTGATCCTCGAGACGCTCTCTGGTCAAGTGACGGTCGTGGGAGCGTGTCAGCATCTGGGCATCAGCGAGGCCATGTTCTACAAGCTGCGGAACCGCGTGTTGCAGGTCTGCCTGGAGGACCTCGAGCCCAAGCCGCGAGGCCGGCCGCCGCAGCCCTCGAGCGCGGACTCGGAGCGCTCGGCCGAGTTGGCGGCGGAGGTCGCGACGCTCCAGCGCGCATTGGCGGCTCAGACCGTGCGCCTCGAATTAGCGCAGCAACTGCCACGGCTGGCCAAGCAGCCAGAGCCGGCAAAAAAAACGAACTGGCGGACGCCCCGCAAGAAGAAGCAGCGGCGCAGGAAGTGACCGCAGCGCCGTTGCTGCCGTGCGCTGCCGCAGTGCCCCCGGTCTCTTCGCGTGTCGGCGAACACGCCGCGCAGCAAGGGCCACGGCGCGAGCAGGAATGCCAGGCTCGGCGCGAGGCCGTCCGCTTCGTCGAGGAGCAGAGCTCCTCCTGCCGCCGTGCGGCGCTCTGTCTCCGCGTGTCGTCGCGGACGCTAGCGTCTTGGAAGCGTCGCAAGGTGCGCGGCGAACTCGTGCCGCGGCTGCGTGGGCGACCGTGCCGCGAAGTGACGCATGGCGAGCGCGTCAGTGTCGAGACGCTGCTCGATGAAACCGGTCCACGACTCGGCTTGCCGACGCTCCAGGCCTGCTGTTCGGACGTGCCGCGCTGCGTGCTGGCGTACTTGCTCGCAGGTTATCGCCGGCAATTCCAAGCCGAGCATCGACTCGTCGTCGAAACACTTCGCTGGCTTTGCCCCGGTTCGGTCTGGGCGATCGACCACTCCCAGCCGCCGCGGCCCATCGACGGCTGCTTCAGCCAGATCCTGGCCGTGCGGGACCTGGCCAGCGGAATGCAACTGGCGTGGACACCGGTTGCTGATGCCATGGCCGCCGAGGCGTTACCAGTGTTGGAGGCACTGGTCGCCGAACACGGCCCGCCGCTAGTCCTCAAGAGCGACAACGGCTCGGCGTTCATCAGTCAACAGTTCGCCGAGTGGCTGGCGAGGTGGCAGATTGTACCCTTGTTCTCGCCGGTGCGGATGCCGCGCTACAACGGCGCCTGCGAAGCCGGCATCGGTGGGATGAAGCGTCGTACCGAGACCATCGCCGCACATCACGACCGTCTCATCGACTGGACGTGCGACGACCTGTTCGCCGCGCTGGTCTGGGCCAACGAGGATCATTATCCGCACGGCCTGGTCGCCGGCACGGCCGCGGCCCGCTTCGCGGCTCGCCCGACGCTCGGCACAGCCGAGCGTAACACCTTCCGTGCCGCCGTGGTACAATCCGAACAAGAACTTTACGCCGCCGCCTGCACCGCGGGCGACGCGCTGACCGATAAGTTACGTGCCGTCTTTCATCGTCGAGCAGTCCGTCGTGCTCTCGTTGAGCACGACGACCTCTCGATCACCCGGAGGTCCATTCCTCAACCAATTCATTCCGCCAAGTGCGCAAGAATTAAGTGAGGGGCACAACGCTAATCCGGTTGACAATCGTCAAACTGTCTTGCCTCTGATGGAACTGGAATTTTTCCATTCCGGCGTTAGCATAACGCTAATGAAGGGAGAATTCCATGGGCACGAATCGCAGACATTTCTCGGACGAGTTCAAGGCCAAGGTGGTACGGCGGCACCTGGCGGACAAGGTGCCGGTTAGTGATTTGGCGGCCGAGCACGAGATCCAGCCGAGCTTGATTCATTTGTGGGTCAAGCAAGTCCTCGACCAAGCGGAGAAGGCGTTTGAGCGGTCCAAGGGCCCCAAACGGCTTCAGATGGTGGACCATGCGGACAAGCGGCGGATCGCCCTGCTTGAGGCGAAACTGGCCAACAAAAACGAGGTTATCGCCGAGCTCATGGAGGAGAATGTCAAGTCAAAAAAAGCCAATGGGGAACTCTGAAAGGATGTTGGGTTCCCCACGATATCCGCGACCAGATCGTCGATTACGTGAAGTACTGGACCACGCGAGCGGAGTTGCCCGCCTGGCAGCTGGTACTATGGCTGGGGTTGGCCCTGAGCAAGTTTCACTCGTGGAAACGTCGTTACGGCAAAGTCAATGCGCACAACGGCCAGATCCCGCGGGATTACTGGCTGGAAGCTTGGGAACGTGAAGCCATCGTGGCCTACCACGACCGACACCCCTCGGAAGGTTATCGACGCCTGACGTTCATGATGCTGGACGACGATATCGCCGCCGTGAGTCCCGCTACGACTTACCGCGTCCTGAAGGCCGCTGGGCGACTCGACCGGCGTCGCTGGGCACCCAGCAAGAAAGGAACAGGCTTCGTCCAACCCGATGGCCCCCACGGCCATTGGCACATCGATGTCAGTTACGTCAACTTGGCCGGCACCTTTTACTTCCTCATCACGGTACTCGATGGCTATAGTCGCTACATTGTGCATTGGGAAATCCGCGAAAGTTCCAAGGAAATCGATGTGGAGATGGTGCTGCAGCGGGCGCTGGAAAAGTGCCCCGGGGCCAAACCCCGAATCGTCAGTGACAATGGTCCGCAGTTCATTGCCTACGACTTCAAGTCGTTCATTCGCCTGCAGGGGCTGACGCACGTGCGCACGGCGCCCTACTACCCCCAGAGCAATGGCAAGCTCGAACGTTGGCATGGATCGGTGAAACAAGAGTGCATCCGTCCCTGCTGTCCGGAATCCATCGAAGAGGCGCGCCGAAGGATCCAAGACTACGTGACGTACTACAACCACGTCCGCTTGCACAGCGCGATCGGCTATGTCACTCCGGCTGATAAGCTGAACGGACTGGCGCCCGAGATCCACGCGGAACGTGACCGGAAACTCGAGGAGGCACGAGCTCGGCGACAAGCGGCACCAACTTCCAGCGCCAATGTTGCTTGACAACTGAAACGTGCTAGAATGAACCACGACCTGAGCAGAGGATAGGGCAACGCAGAGGTGCGACCCGAGCGCTGACTCAGGGGCAAAGACCGAAGGAACGGCGGCGCCTCACCTCGAGGCGGCCGCTATCCTTCCTTCGGGATTTGCACGAAAGCGATAAACCTTCGCGGCAGGATGCCGCGATGTCCTCGACACGACGTCGACCACTTGACTCGCTAACAATGGGACCGATGAATTCCTGTTTCCGCTGAACCAAGACACGCGCAGGCCATGATCTACAAGCCGGGGAGCGGTTCATTTTGGGACCCCTCAATTTTTTGCCTTCCACAGTGCTAGTGACTGA
>VGIE01000174.1 GCA_016867955.1 Betaproteobacteria bacterium | reverse complement strand
CCTGGGGGCGGGTCAGACGGCGACCGACACGTTCACGGTGACGAGTGCGGACGGGACGACGAGTTCGGTGCAGGTGACGATCAACGGGACGAACGATGCGGCGGTGCTCTCCAGCGCGGCGGTGACATGAGCGGCGACGACAGCACCACGCGGACTGAAGGCAATGACGGGGTGTTAGTGTGGCCGAGCCTGGATATCTCGCCGGAAGATCCGGCGCCGCCGCATGCGTATGCGCCGGTGCCCGAAGACGACGTGGCGCCCCGGCCGGACCGTACCCTGCCCGCTCCCATCAGCCACCTGGTGGTGCTGGGCGACGCCATTGCCGACCTGATGACGCTGCGCGAACAGGGTCCGAACCGCGTGGAAAACCTGCTGCTGCCGCAGGAGACGCGGCCCTGGAAGCTCATCATGCTGACGGTTGACCAGATCGCCGGGGCGGGAGACCTGTTCGAAATGCCTGCGGGTGCATCGCATGCCCTGATCAGCATCGAGGGTAACCGCGCGATCGAGGAGAGCGGCATGCTCAAGACGCGGCCGGAGAGCTATGCGCAGGCCATGGTGATGCTGTCGCTCGCGGCCGACGAGTACGAAAAACAGGTCGAGCGCCTCATCCAGGTGGCCAAGGCCTCGCGCATGCCGACAGTGGTCTGCAACATGTTCCCACCGCACTTCGAAGACCCGCATCACCAGCGCGCTGCGGCAACGGCGCTTGCGGTGTTCAATGACCGGCTGATCCGGCGCGTGTTCGCGGCGCGCCTGCCGCTGGTGGACCTCAGCCTGGTGTGCACGGATGGCGAGGACTATGCCGACGCACTGCGGCTGTCCAAGCAGGGACTCAGGAGGGCCAGCAACGTCGTGCTAAGTGCACTGTATGCCGTCGCGCGGGACCCGACGCGCGCCGAGATCTTCCTCTGACCCGCCGCCAGCCCGAAGCGGTCGGGATGGCAGCCAGTCCCCCAGGCAGTCGCCGCCGCCGCGAATGCCTTTCCCCTTCTTGGCCATCATCAGGAACAGGCGATCGAGGGATTTCCGCGTGACGTAGTTCTCGAGATTCGCGTTTCCCTTCGGCACCCGGCCGAAGCGCGAGCCCAATTTTGCGGCGAGTTGCTGAACGGCGAACTGCGAACTTCCCTCGAGTGAACGCTTCCTTCAGTCCCGCCACGGCGTCCTTGTTGCCGAGATCGGCGAGGCCGGCGGCTGACACGCCGTTGAGGAGCAGGGCCGACAGGAATGCGGCCACCAGGGTGACACGGTGCAGAAAAAGCTTCAAAATCCACCTCCGGCAGAAGAGATTTCCGGCCAAAGGGCCAACCGGGGACGCATCGATGCCACAATGCCACCTTGCCGCACAGCGTTCACACCGGCGACAAGACAGCGACACAATGAAGACAATGAAATTTCCAATCCGGCAGGTTGGCCTCATCGTGGTTGCGGCCGCGATCGCCGTGGCTGCCTATTTCGCTCTCTGGCAGGTACCCGAGGCCCCACAGGTGCAGTTCCGGACCCTTGCCGGGGAGAAAATCATGACCAGCGACCTGCGCGGCAAGGTCGTGCTGGTGAATTTCTGGGCCACCTCCTGTGTCACCTGCATGGCCGAAATGCCGAAGATCGTCGAGACCTACAAAAAGTACAAGGGCCAGGGTTTCGAAACCGTCGCGGTGGCGATGGATTACGACCCGCCCAACTACGTGCTCGCCTACGCGCAGCAGAAGCAGCTGCCGTTCAGGGTTGCGCTGGACGTCGACGGCTCGGTGGCGAGGGGTTTCGGCAACGTGCGGCTCACGCCGACGACGTTCATCATCGACAAGCGCGGCAGGGTGATCAAGCAGTTTCTGGGCGAACCCGACTTCGCCCAGCTGCACGCCCTGCTGGAGGCCCGACTGAAGGATGCTGTTTGAGCCTTTAGGCTCTGCGGTCGTGGGTTGAATCCGCCTAATTGGTGCCGGCAACGCGGCGCTGCCACGGATACTTCCACCGGCTGCAAGCCTAGCGTTTTTTTCGGGGCGCTGCGCGCGAGGCGCAGTCCGGGCGCGGGGTTTGGTAAACTTCGGACTCCCTTCTGCGGTGCCCGATGAAAACAACCCCCCTCCACGAAACACACCGCAGCGCGGGCGCCAGGCTGGTCGATTTTGCCGGCTGGGACATGCCCCTGCATTACGGCTCGCAGCTCGAGGAGCACCATGCCGTGCGGCGTGACGCGGGCATGTTCGACACCTCGCACATGCTGGCCATCGACATCGAGGGAACCGGTGCGCGCGCCTTTCTCCGCTACGCACTGGCCAACAATGTCGACCGCCTGACCACGCCCGGCAAGGCG
This sequence comes from Betaproteobacteria bacterium, assembly GCA_016867955.1. GTDB lineage: Bacteria > Pseudomonadota > Gammaproteobacteria > Burkholderiales > SG8-39 > CAIYPG01. Next base: position 3,276 of record VGIE01000174.1, on the reverse strand, counting down.
CAGTATTCCTGCCTGCTGACTGAGGACGGCGGCGTGCTGGACGATCTCATCGTCTACTTCTTTGCCGAGGATTTCTTTCGCGTCATCGTCAATGCCGGGACGGCCGATGGCGACTTCGCATGGCTGGGCGGCCTGCGCGCGCGCATTGCGCCGGCGCTGAGCCTGCGGCCGCGCCGCGACCTTGCGATGATTGCGGTGCAGGGGCCCAACGCGCGCGAGAAGACCTGGGCTGCATTGCCCGACCTGCGAGCCGCCAGCGAGCCGCTGGGCGTGTTCTTCGGGGTTCGCGTGGGCGCGGGAAGCGCGGAGCGCTTTATTGCCAGGACCGGGTACACCGGAGAAGACGGTTTCGAAGTACTGGTGCCCAATGCGCGGGCAGTCGATGCCTGGAAGCGCCTGGCGCAGGCTGGCGTGCGGCCCTGCGGCCTGGGCGCGCGCGACACGCTGCGCCTCGAGGCCGGCATGAACCTTTACGGCCACGAGATGGATGCCACGGTGACGCCGCTGGAGTGTGGCCTCGCCTGGACGGTTGACCTGAAGTCGCAGCGTGACTTTGTCGGCAAACAGGCACTGCTGGCCAGGCCGCCGCTGCGCCAGCTCGTGGGGCTGGTGCTACCGCCCAGGGGCGGCGTGCTGCGCGCCGGGCAGGTTGTGCATACAGCGCAAGGCGCTGGCGTCATCACCAGTGGAACCTTCTCGCCCACGCTCGGCCAGTCGGTGGCGCTGGCGCGGGTCCCGCTGGGGGTCGCGCCCGGCGACAGCGTGCAGGTTGCGGTGCGCGACAAGCACCTGGAGGCCAGCGTGGTCAAGCCGCCCTTTGCGCGGCACGGCAAATCGATGCTGCCCGCCATGGAAATCCACTGATTCGAATCCGCGTAATCCAGACACTTCCCGATCAACATCACCCTGGAACCCCGCCATGTCATCCGTACCCGACAACCTTCGCTATGCCTCGTCCCACGAATGGATGCGCGCCGAATCCGACGGCAGCTTCACGGTAGGAATATCCGATTTCGCGCAGGAGCAACTGGGCGACCTTGTGTTCCTCGAAGTGCCCGAGGTCGGCCGCAAGGTGGAGGCGGGCGAAGCCGTCGCTGTCGTCGAGTCGGTGAAGGCGGCCTCGGACGTCTATGCGCCGGTGGCTGGCGAAGTAGTGGCTGCCAACGATGGGCTGGCCGACGCGCTCGTGCAGGTGAACAAGGATCCCTACAATGCCTGGTTGTTCCGCATCAGGCCGGCCAACGCCGCCGATGTGCAGAAACTGATGGATGCCGCAGCCTACACCAAGAGCATCGGCTAGCCATCGATGACAACCCTCGACGAACTGCTCAACGGCAGCGAATTCCACGGCCGTCACATCGGCATCGACTCGACGGCCGAGGCGGCCATGCTGGCCACGCTGGGCGTATCCTCGCGCGACGAACTGGTGCGCCAGGCCATTCCGGCGTCCATTTTCCGCGACAGCTTGCTGAACCTCCCGCCGCCGGCCACCGAGGCCGAGGCGCTGGCCGAGCTGCGCGGTATTGCCGCGCAGAACCAGGTCTGGCGTACCTACATCGGCATGGGCTACGCGAACTGCCATACCCCACCGGTCATCCTGCGCAACGTACTGGAGAACCCCGGCTGGTACACCGCATACACCCCTTATCAGGCAGAGATTTCACAAGGGCGGCTGGAGTCGCTGCTGCTGTTCCAGCAAATGATCATGGACCTCACAGGCATGCCGGCGGCCAATGCCTCTCTGCTTGACGAGGCCACCGCCGCCGGCGAGGCGATGGCGGTGATCCATCGCGCCGCAAAGAGCAAGGCCGAGGCCTTCTTCGTCGATGCGGCCTGTCATCCGCAGGTCATCGCCGTCATCCAGACGCGAGCCAAGTGGTTTGGCGTGCCGGTGATCGTGGGCGACGCGCATGCCGACCTCGACCCTTCGGCCGTGTTCGGCGCCCACCTGCAGTATCCCGATACCTTCGGCGCCCTCGCCGACCCGTCCGCACTGATCGCGCGCATCCATGCGGCCGGCGGCCTGGTGTCCCTCGGCACCGATCCGCTGGCGCTGGTGTTGCTGAAATCGCCCGGTGCACTGGGCGCGGACATCGCCATCGGCAGCGCGCAGCGTTTCGGCGTGCCGCTGGGCTTCGGCGGCCCGCATGCGGCGTACATGGCGGTACGTCAGGACCTGGTGCGCCAGATTCCCGGCCGCATCATCGGCGTGTCGGTGGATGCGGCGGGGCGCACCGCCTATCGCATGGCGCTGCAGACGCGCGAGCAGCACATCCGCCGCGACAAGGCCACGAGCAACATCTGCACCGCGCAGGCGCTGCTCGCCAATATGGCGGCGCTGTACGCCGTGTGGCACGGTCCCGAGGGGCTGCGGCGCATCGCGCTGCGCACCCATCTGATGGCGCGCCTGCTGGTAAATGCGGCTTCATCCCTCGTGCCCGATTCGTCCGCGTTCTTCGATACGGTGACTTTCACGGTCAAGGCCGCCGCTGATATCAGGGCGCGTGCTGCGGAGAGGCGCATCAACCTGCGCTGGATCGGCGCCGACCGCGTCGGCGTCACGATGGACGAGACCACCACGCTCGCCGATGTCGCCGACCTGGCCTGGGTGCTGACGGCGCATCACGTGAACGTGCAGGAACGTGCACAGACCTTCGCCACGGATGCGGCAGCCATTCCCGCCCTGCTGCGGCGCGGCGATACCATCCTTGTACACGGCGCCTTCAACCGTTTCCATTCGGAGACGGAAATGATGCGCTACCTCAAGCGCCTGGAGAATCGCGACTATTCGCTGGTGCACGGCATGATTCCGCTCGGCTCCTGCACCATGAAGCTGAACGCCGCCGCCGAAATGGCGCCGGTGACCTGGCCCGAGTTTTCGGATATCCATCCGTTTGCGCCGGGCGTGCAGGCGCAGGGCTATGCGCGCATGCTTGGCGATGTGACCGCTGCTCTGGCCGAGATCACCGGCCTGCCCAGCGTCAGCATGCAGCCCAATTCGGGCGCTAACGGCGAGTATGCCGGCCTTGTCACCATCCGCAACTACCACGCGGCGGGCGGGCAGGCGCATCGCGACATCTGCCTCATTCCGCAGTCGGCGCACGGGACCAATCCGGCGACGGCGCACATGGCCGGCATGCGCGTGGTGGTCGTGGCCTGCGACGCCAGCGGCAACGTCGATGTGGACGACCTCAGGGCCAAGGCCGAACAGCACCGCGAGGCGCTGGGCGCGCTGATGATCACTTATCCCTCCACACACGGCGTGTTCGAGTCCGG
>VGIE01000173.1 GCA_016867955.1 Betaproteobacteria bacterium | reverse complement strand
CTGGGTGGGGTGCCAGTGCGAATCAATGACCCGGGGTGCGTCAGCAAGACCTTTCCCGAGTACTTTGAGGTCTTCCGATCGATAGCCGGGAGCCAGGTGGCGTGAATGCCGGGCCCATTCCTGTCATCGCGATCGACGGGCCTTCAGCCTCGGGCAAGGGGACTGTCGCAAAGGCCGTTGCGCGGGCGTTGGGCTTTCATTTGCTCGATAGCGGGGCCTTGTACCGCCTGGTCGCGCTTGCCGCCCTGAATGCCGAACTGCCCTGGAATGACGAGCCCGGCCTGGCGCGACTGGCGCTGGGACTGCAGGCAGGTTTCAGGGGCGACGATATAATGTTGGAGAATCAGATAGTTACAGAAAACATCCGCTCGGAGGCATGTAGCGAAGGCGCTTCGATTGTCGGGGCGGTTGGCGGCGTCCGAAGGGCGCTGCTCAGACGGCAGCGGGCGTTTCGGCAAATCCCCGGGCTGGTCGCGGACGGGAGGGACATGGGGACGGTCGTGTTTCCCGATGCCGACCTCAAAATCTACCTCACAGCGAGCGTTGAAGTGCGGGCGGAACGTCGCTATAAACAGTTGAAACAAAAAGGAATCGCTGCTACACTAACTGCCCTTTTGAAGGACTTGCGCGAGCGTGACGAGCGGGACATGTTGCGCAGCGCTGCCCCTCTGAAGCCCAGTCCCGAGGCGCATATTCTGGATACGACGGCGCTGACGGCGGAGGCTGCCGCTGATCGGGTGCTTGCCGTGTATCGGGGGCTCAGGAATGACGCAATTTGAAACAAAAATGGTGACGGAACAGCGCTTGCTAGCCAGACTCGCGTAGCGCCCCCGTCTTGACAGCAACCAACCCTGCGATCGATGCACGGCCGCAGTTCCACCATCAGGTCAAATACTTATGGCAAATGCAGCCCCCGCAGTCCTCCCCGAATCTGCCAGCCCCGAGAGTTTTGCAGCGCTTTTCGAGGAGAGTCTGTCTCGCAAGGAAATGCGTATAGGGGAGGTCATTACTGCGGAAGTTGTCCGTGTCGACATGAACCACGTCGTCGTGAACGCCGGATTGAAGTCGGAATCCTTCATTCCGCTTGAAGAATTCAAGGATGACGCCGGCGAGGTCGAGGCCAAGCCCGGCGATTTCGTCTCGGTGGCCATCGAGGCTTTGGAAGACGGATATGGCGAAACCCGCCTGTCGCGCGACAAGGCGAAGCGCCTGGCTGCATGGATGGGCCTGGAAAAAGCCCTGGAAAACGGCTCGCTGGTCGATGGTGTCATCACCGGCAAGGTCAAGGGCGGATTGACCGTCATGACCAACGGGATCCGCGCTTTCCTGCCCGGCTCGCTGGTGGACGTACGCCCGGTGAAGGACACCACGCCCTACGAGGGCAAGCAGATGGAGTTCAAGGTCATCAAGCTCGACCGCAAACGCAACAACGTGGTGGTCTCGCGCCGCGCCGTGCTCGAGGCAAATCAGGGCGAGGAGCGCCAGAAGCTGCTGGAGACGCTGTCCGAGGGTGCGGTGGTCAAGGGTATCGTCAAGAACATCACGGACTACGGTGCATTCGTGGACTTGGGTGGCATCGATGGCCTGCTGCACATCACCGACCTCGCCTGGCGCCGCGTCAAGCACCCTTCGGAGGTGCTCTCTGTCGGCGACGAGGTCACGGCAAAGGTGCTGAAGTTCGACACGGAGAAGAACCGCGTCTCGCTGGGCATGAAGCAGTTGGGCGAGGATCCGTGGGTGGGCCTCTCGCGCCGTTACCCGAAGGGGACCCGGCTGTCTGGCAAGGTCACCAATCTAACGGACTACGGCGCATTCGTCGAGGTCGAGCAGGGTATCGAAGGCCTGGTACACGTCTCGGAGATGGACTGGACCAACAAGAACGTTCACCCTTCCAAGGTCGTCGCGCTCGGCGACGATGTAGAAGTCATGATCCTGGAAATCGACGAGGATCGCCGCCGCATCTCCCTCGGAATGAAGCAGTGCATGCCCAACCCCTGGGAGGAGTTCGCCATGAACGCCAAGAAGGGCGACAGGGTCAAGGGACAGATCAAGTCCATTACCGATTTCGGCATATTCATCGGGCTCCCTGGAGGTATCGACGGTCTGGTCCACCTTTCGGACCTGTCCTGGACGCATACTGGAGAGGAAGCAGTCCGCAACTTCAAGAAGGGTGACGAGCAGGAGGCGGTAGTTCTTTCGATCGACGTCGAGCGCGAAAGAATCTCGCTTGGCATTCGGCAGCTCGAGGGCGATCCCTTCACGAACTTCGTCGCGCTGCACGACAAGGGCAAGATCGTTTCGGGAACGGTGAAGTCGATCGACGCGAAGGGCGCGGTGATCAGTCTCAGCGAAGAGGTGGAGGGTTACCTGCGTGCATCCGAGATTTCACGCGACCGGGTCGAAGACGCCCGCACTCACCTTAAGGAAGGCGACGCCGTGTCGGTCATGATCATCAATATCGACCGCAAGAACCGCGCGATCAACCTGTCGGTCAAGGCCATGGATCTCTCCGACGAAACGCGGGCCATGACAAAGCTGCAGAGCGAGTCTGCGGCCAGCTCAGGAAGCACCAATCTCGGTGCGTTGCTCAAGGCGAAGCTCGATAACAAAAACGTGCAGCAGTAGTACGGAGCGTGCCAATGACCAAGTCCGAGCTGATTGCAAGATTGGCGGCTCGCTATCCGCAGCTGGTAGCGAGAGATGCCGAGTATGCAGTGAAGATGATTCTGGACGCGATGACGAACAGCCTGGTCCAGGGGCAACGCATCGAAATTCGAGGCTTCGGCAGTTTTGGACTGAATCACCGACCCGCGCGCACCGGGCGCAATCCCAAGTCGGGGGAGCGGGTTCCGGTGCCGGAGAAGTTTGTACCGCATTTCAAGGCCGGAAAGGAACTCAGGGAGCGTGTCGATCTGAAGTAGGATCGGGCGCATGCACTGAACCGGCGGCCACGAGCCGCCGTTTCTTCGTTGAGCATCGCATTTCGCTTTAAGCTGCCCACATGAATGCAATCCGCTACCTGTCGTGGTTACTTCGCGCAGTGCTGTTCCTGCTGTTGCTGCTGTTCGCCCTGAAGAACACGGAGGTAGTTCCCCTGAGATTCTTCTTTGCCGAGCCATGGCAGCTCCCGCTCGTCCTCCTTCTGCTGATCTTCTTTGCGTTTGGAGCGGTAATGGGCGTGTTGGCCTGCACCTCGCGCATGATGCGCGAGAGACGCGACATCTTGGCGCTCAGGAAGGAGGTGCGTCGTCTCTCCGATGCCAATGTGCCCGGGCCCAGCGCAAGCGAGCCTCCTCCCGCAATGGGGGGGTGATGGACTTTGAATACTGGTGGCTGATCGGCTTCCCCATTTTCTTCGGCTTCGGATGGGTGGCGGCGCGGATCGACATAAAGCATCTGCTCACCGAGTCACGGCGGCTTCCTTCTTCGTACTTCAAGGGGCTGAACTTTCTTCTTAACGAGCAGCCCGACAAGGCTATCGAGGCCCTGATTGAAGTCGCAAAGGCAGACCGGGAGACCATCGAGCTGCATTTTGCGCTCGGAAGCCTGTTCAGGAGGAGGGGCGAGACGGAGCGGGCGATTCGCATGCACCGCACGCTCCTGGATCGGGGCGACCTGGCGGACGAGCAGCGATTGCAGGCGCTGTTTGAACTCGCACAGGACTATCTCAAGGCCGGATTGCTAGATCGTGCGGAAGAGGCTTTGGTCCGCCTGCGCATAGGACGTCATCGCCCTGAAGCGCTGTCCTTCCTCATCGAGATCTATCAGCAGGAGAAGGACTGGGGGAAGGCGATAGCCGTCGCACGGGAACTGGAGGCCGACGGCGGGGAGTCCAGACAGAAGGAAATTGCGAACTACTTCTGCGAGCTTGCCGCATTGCACGCCTCTCACTCGCGGTCGGAGGATGCCAGGCGTTGCCTTGCGGAGGCCCTTGCGGTCAGTCGCAAGTGCGTCAGGGCCAACCTCATCCTTGGCGAGCTTCAGGTCGCTGCCGGTGAGCACGAGGCCGCGATTGAATCATGGAAAAGGATCGAGCAGCAGCAGCCGGCATACCTTGCATTGTGCGCGCGCGGGATCCTGGACGCGCTTCGCGTTCTGGGCAGGGCTGAAGAAGGGCTTGTGCTGCTCAAGGGCTACCTTGCACGATATCCCTCGCTTGATCTTCTCGATATTGCCTTCGAGTCAACGCTTGAAGTGAACGGGGCCGAGGCTGCCTACGTCCTGGTCAAGGAGGAGTTACGGCGCAATCCGACGCTGTTGGGCCTGGACAAGCTGCTGGAGGCTCAGATCATGGTGGTGCCGGTGGAGAGGCGCCCCGATCTGGAACTCGTCAAGAACCTGGTTCACAGCCATACCCGTCGTCTGGCGAGATACCGCTGCGAGAACTGCGGGTTCAAGGCCCGTCAGTTCTACTGGCATTGTCCGGGATGCGGTGGCTGGGAAACATACCCGCCCAGGCGTACGGAGGAGTTCGACCTTCAGCCATGAGGGGCCTATCCTGACGGCAGGGCCATGAAGGCTGCCAGGGCTGCATTTTGTTGGTGAGTCGAAAGCCTTCCGGTCACGGAAGGCCGAGGTTCTTCTTGCGGAGTGAGAGTTGAAAATTTCGATTGTCGGAACCGGATATGTGGGTTTGGTCACCGGTGCCTGCCTCGCGGAAGTCGGCAATGATGTGCTTTGCCTGGACATGGATCAGGCCAAGATCGATCTGCTCAACGGCGGGGGCATCCCGATCTATGAACCGGGTCTGAAGGATATGGTTCAGCGAAACCGTGCCGCCGGACGACTCAGGTTCACGTCGCACGTCGAAGAGTCGGTTGCCTTCGGGGCGGTGCAGTTCATTGCTGTAGGCACGCCACCGGACGAGGATGGCTCGGCAGACCTGCGCCACGTGCTTGCTGCTGCCCGGAGCATCGGGCGCCACATGATGGATTCGCGTCTGATCGCCGACAAATCCACGGTGCCAGTTGGCACGGCAGGCATGGTGCGGGAGGCAATCGCCGAAGAGTTGAAGTCGCGGGGAGTCGAGATCGCGTTCAGCGTCGTATCCAACCCGGAGTTCCTCAAGGAAGGTGCCGCGCTTGACGACTTCATGCGACCGGACCGGATCGTGATCGGAAGTGACGACGCGCGGGCGACAGAGACGATGCGCGCGCTGTATGCGCCTTTCCAGCGCAATCACGAACGCATCATGGTCATGGACGTGCGTTCGGCGGAATTGACCAAGTATGCCGCCAATGCCATGCTGGCAACGCGGATTTCCTTCATGAACGAACTGGCCAATCTCGCCGAGCTACTCGGAGCGAACATCGAGCAGATCCGCAAGGGAATCGGCTCCGATCCGCGGATTGGCTATCACTTTCTCTATGCCGGGGTAGGATACGGAGGTTCCTGTTTCCCGAAGGATGTGCAGGCGCTCATCCGCACGGCCCAGGATGCGGGCGGGGCACTTCCGATGCTTGAAGTCGTGGAGCAGGTCAATCGGGAGCAGAAGAAGGTTCTAGGGCGCAAGATCGCATCCCGGTTCGGGGAAGACCTCACGAGTCGTCGTTTCGCGCTTTGGGGGCTGGCCTTCAAGCCGAACACCGACGACAT
>VGIE01000172.1 GCA_016867955.1 Betaproteobacteria bacterium | reverse complement strand
ATCCTGCTGGGCATTGCCGAAGCCATATCCGACCCCGAGTTCCGCCTCGTAGACGCCGGCGCCACGCCCGGCTGGGAGCCCCTGGTCGTCGTGAGCGGCCAGATAGTCGATGCCCTCGAGTTCAACACCGAAGTCGGCAACATGAAGATCGGCCGGCGCGCCAACGCGACGATCGGCCGCTTCCTCCGGATGTACATGCGCAACGTGGCCGGCTTCCGCCCCGGCACCACCGACAAGGGCAGCATCAGCTACACCTTCAACGTCGCCATGGGCGAGAACGAAGGGGCAGTCAAGGACCTGGGCTGGGACCCGGTGCGGGTCGACCTCGGATTCAATATTGAAGACAACATCGTGATGGTGCAGAGCGTGCTGGCCATCAGCGCGCCGGTGTACAGCGGTGGCACCGACCCGGAGACGCTGGCCCGCCCGCTGGTGCGCTACATGGGCGGCACCGCGGGCCCTTGGAATTACACCGCGCTGGTGTTCGCGAAATGGCACCCGCTGATCCAGATGAGCCCGGCGGTAGCGCACGGTTTTGCCGGCCTCGGCTGGGGCAAGAAGGAAATCCGGCGCTACCTGTTCGAGAACACCAAGATCGGCGCGCGCTGGCTGGAGCACTATCCCCAGGCCGTAGGCGGGGCGGAGATCCCGCTCTCTGACCACGTGAGCCGCGGCTCGGCACCGGCGCTGTACACGGCATCCGAAGATCCCAAGCGGCTGGTCCCCATGCTGCTGAAGGAGGAGTGGACCAACATCGTGGTGGCCGGCGACCCGGGGCGCAACCAGTCGCGCATCTACATCAACAACCACGAGCAGGGTGCGCCGGTTGCACGCAAGATCAGGCTGCCGAAGGACTGGCGCGAGCGGCTCAAGGCGAAGAAGTAGCCGCGTTTCCCTGCTCCAGCAAGAAAGCCACCTGAACCGGTGGCTTGCCTGATTTCAGCCCGGTGCATGGGCCGTGGTAGCCCGCTGCGCACCGGACCGCGTGCTCAGGCCAGCGTGGAGCGGAACATCAACCGGTGGTTCTCCGGCGCGTCGAGGTTGTCGAGGTCGTAGTCGGCGAGCGCATTGTGCTGCATCGTCTGGTTGTCCCACATGATGACGTCGTCGGGCTGCCACTTATGCCGGTAGGTGTAGGCGGGCTGCGACAGATGGGCGTACAGGTAATCCAGCAGCGGCGCGCTCTCCTTGATCGTCCAGCCATCGAAGTGATCGACGTCCTGTTCGTTCACGAAGAGGTACTTCCTCCCGGTCAGCGGGTGCGTCCGTATCACAGGATGCGTTGCGCCACCGGCCATGGCCTTTTCTTCCGGCGTGAATTCCTTGCGCCCGTCCAGCACCGTTGCGCGGGTGTTGAACACGCAGTGGAAAGCGGACATGCCCTCCAGCGTCTTCTTTAATCCCGCCGACAACCCATCGTAGGCCAGGTACATGTTGGCGAACATGGTGTCGCCACCCAGCGTCGGGACCTTCTCGCAGCGGAGCAGGCAGGCGCGCGCCGGCACCGGCAGGAATGACTGGTCGCTGTGCCACTGGCGCGCGGCATTCCACGTCTCCGAGCGCACGCCGTCCACCTTCATGTTGGTAACCGTGAACAGGTCCGGAAACCCCGGCGGCGCGTAGCGGGTCAGCAGGCCGGTCTTGGCCAGGGGACCAAAGCGCCGGGTGAAGTCAAGATGCTGCGCGTGGCTGATCTTCCGGCCGCGGAAGAGGAGTATGCCCCGCTCGGCCAGCAGCTTCATGATCGCGTCGACATCCGCGTCCGAAAGATCCTGCGGGCGCGAGAGATCCAGCCCGCACACCTCGGTGCCGCTGGCCCAGGACAAGTCGCGGGTCTCGGACCTCACCCTGGTCCTGCCCGCCGCCAATGCTTCCTGTTCTGCCATTGTCGTTTTCCGGTATTGAATCGGGTCAATCGCCGCGCGTCGCAGCCGGCCACGCAGTAACTAGGCGGCCAGCCGCGGCACCACGCGTTGCCCGTCGAATGCATCGCGGCCCTTGCGCCGGACGAGTTCCCAGGTCAGCGCAAGGTAATCCGCGCGTTCAACGAGCGCCCGCAGTTCGAGGCACATGTCATGCGGAATCACGGGCGCTTCCGCCGGCAGGGTCACATCCAGCCGGGCCGCATAGTCCATCGTAACGTGGAGCGCCGCGGCCTCGGCGATGTCCTTGCCGACGGTAATCGCGCCATGCCAGGGAATGATGATGGCCACGTCGCCCTGCCTCAGGGCAGGGCCAATGGAGGCAAAATCGTCGTTGGGGCTGATGCACGTGCGCTCGTAGAAGAAGGTCGCCAGGTTGTTGAAGGTGCGCAGCGGCCGGCCGAAGGCGGCCTGCGCCGTCAGCCAGAAGCCGTGCGAGTGCACGATGGCGCCGACGTCCGGGCGCTGTTTGTAGATGCCGTGATGGAAGGTGAGGCCGAGGCTGACGGCGCGGTTGGACTCGAGCACGTTGCCCTCGAAATCAAGGAGCAGGATGTCCTCCGCACGCATCTCCTCGAAGCACTTCTCGAAGGCGTTGGTATAGAAGAGTTCCTTGCCGGGCACGCGCACCGACACATGCCCGCCGATGCCGGGCCCCAGTCCGCAGGCGGCCAGACCGCGGCATGCCTCCAGTGCCTGCTCCTTGTACTTGCGATGAGCGCTCAAGTCGGTTCTCCTCTCGGGGCGGGCGAGTGCTTGGACATCGCCGCGTGTCTTGAAGACGCCCAGTTTAGTTCAAGAATGGCATTTTAAGGAGCGAAATTTACACCCAAAGATTCTCTATGCGGAATATCGTGCCATTTAAGGGAATCTTTATAACTGTTTGTCTATAAGTATAAATTATCACAAACCGGCGCTCATATGCTATCTCGAATTGCACTGACTTCGGTTCAAAGGATTCTGTATACAGAATAATCACGCCGGGTCATGCTCGAGTCGCGCGGGACGCCGGTTCCAATTCGTCTCCCCGCAGCGGCCCGCCACCCCGGGGGCATGCGCGAAGCCGGGGCAACCTCAAACGATGGCGCGAATCCTCGCGATCAGCCGTTCGGTGCCGCGTACCAGGTCGGCGAACTGGTGCCGATGCTCGCGCGCCTCGGCCGATACGAGATAGCGCTCGGCCTGCTGGGGTCCCGCGAACCACTGCACGTCAATGGCATCGAAAATGCTGACGCGCTGGGCCGCCGCCTTGTCGTCCAGGGCCAGGAACAGCTCGCGCGCCATGGCCGTTGTCGCCGCCGGCATCGCGCGCAGCGCACCATGCAGCGCAGCCACGGTCCGCTGCGGCGCGCAGCGCATGAAGGTGAGCAGTCGCACACCACCCATGTCGATGCGGCCGGACAGGTGCACGCGCTCAGCCAGCATCAGCCCGCCGATGCGCTTGTCGACGAGAAACTCCTCATCCTTCCTGACGCCATCCTGGTAGGTCGGGCTGGTAAACGCCGCATCCATTGCCAGCATGTTGTCGAACTCGATTTCCGAGCAGGCATCGAAGCCCGGCCATGGCAGCAGCGGCTCCCCGTCCTTCAACAGCGCGTGGTTCTGCCAGTAGCGCCGCACGCCCACGAGTTTGGTCACCACGTCGCCGTGCTCCGCGCCCCAGTGCTTCTGGAACTCCGCAATGTCCAGGCCGCGCCTGCGAGGCGCGACGCCGATGCGTTGAATCATCTCCTGCCCTCCCCAGAACTGCCGTTGGTCGATGCGCGCACCCTGCGGAGCCTACAGGAGACCCTTGGCCGGATCGCCGATCTTCAGCGGCTCGACATGCGTGGACTGGTGCGAGCTCTCCAGGGTCGCCGGCAGGGCTGCCATGCACACCGCGTAATGCGGCTGCGCGTGGTGATAGTCGTAGTCGGCCCGGCCGTCGTAGACCTCCACCACCATGAAATGCCGCGGATCGCTCAAGTCGCGATGCAGCGCGAATTTGCGCAGCCCCGGCTCCTTGTGCGTGGCGATCATGTTGGTGGAGAGTAGCTCCACCATCTTGTCTTCCATGCCGGGTTTGGCGCGAAGATGCACGATGACGACGTAGCTCATTGCTTGCTCCCTTGCTGGTTTATCGATTCGCGGCTCGACGAGGCCCGCCGCGCATGGCCTGCCGGATCGCCCTATGGCACCGCGTCCGCCGTTCCGAACTGCTCGGCCCGCGGCAGCGCATCGCGCGGGAACTGGCAGACCGCGGCCTCCAGCCCCTGTTCGCCCGCGCGCAGCGTGAACGATTCATTGGCGTCGATCCAGACGCTGGTGCAGGCATCGCCCGTCCGCTTCGAAGCTTCGATGGTTCCCTGCGTCACGACACAGAATCGTCCGGCACCGCCTGGGTGTTCGGGAGCCACCAGTTCACCCCCGGGAGGCAGGCGGACCAGCCAGGCCGCCAGCCCGCCCGGCTCCGCAGCCAGCGCAGTTTCGACTCGCGGTTCACGCAGCGCGCGCAGTGCTTCGCTGGTCATGGATCCCATGACCTGGGTCAGTTGCCTGCGCGGAATGGCGGGGTTCATGCGCGCCCGTTCCTCAGGGCGATCCGCGTAGTGGGCGCCGAACTCGGCATGCAGGCGCCCCGTGATATAGCCCAGACCATCGTCGCCGGAAACGATCGGGCCGTATCCCGTCTGATGGGTGGCATAGTGAATCGTCACCGGGCGAATCGGCTTGACGCCGAACATGGCGCTCCCGGAGGCGAAGATCTGAAACTGGGCGTTGTCGTGGTAGTGGGCCGGAATCCTGAGCCGGGCCGGCTGACGCGTATAGATCGAATGAGGGCACACCGCTGCCCCCGGATCCGGCAGCAGCACGTCACCCGCTCCAACCTGCTCCCCCAAGTCGTTCGCCAGGGGGTAGAGCTTCCAGGTCGTGCCCATGTCTTCAAGAGTTCCGATCAGTGCCATCATTGTCACCTATGATCACGCCCGCCCTGAATCACGTTCAGGCACCTGTTATTCGCACGGTGCGCCGGCCTACACTGCGAAAGGGCAGCCCGGTTCCAGTTCGATCAACTCGATGACATTGCCATCGGGATCGCGCCCGTACGTCGCCTTGCCGAATCCGGGTCGCACCCGCGGCTCGCAGTGAAAGCGCATGCCGGCGGCCGCGAGGCGACGGTACTCCGACTCGATATCCGTCACGGTAAAACAGGTGTGTGTGATGCCTGCGTCCGCGACGGGCCGGTTCGGATCGCCCTCCTTGCCGGGGGGCGTCGCGAACTGGAACATTTCGATATGCATGTTGGTCGACTTCAGCATCGCCATTCGATAGGAAGCCCCCTTCAATCCGAAAATGGCATCCGAGTCGGGATTGGGCTCACCGAATGTTTCGCGCTGAAACACCACTTTCATGCCGAACTGATCACGATAGAACGCCATCAGCCGGTCGATGTCCTTCGTGCAGATGGCAACGTGATGCATTCCGTAGATCATGGCATTGTTCCTTGCAGGGGTTCGAATGGCGTGGCCGGATATCAGCCGCCGAGAAAATCCAGCAGCGCCGTCGCGGTCTCGCGCGGCTGCTGCTCCGGAAAGAAGTGCCCGCCGGAAATGGCCACCGAGCGCACATTGCTCGCGCGGGCCTTCCACTCCTGCTCGAAATCGAAGAAGTTCCGCACCAGCCCCTCGCCCGCCCACAGCGTGAGCATCGGGCATTCCACCTT
>VGIE01000171.1 GCA_016867955.1 Betaproteobacteria bacterium | reverse complement strand
ACGCCGACCACGGCCGCCGTTATGCCGGTCAGCGGGGCGGTGAACGCCAGGTTGCCGTGCGTGGACTCGACCAGCGGGCCGCCGGCGAATATGAACAGGAACGAGGGCAGGAAGGTGAAGAAGGTCGCGGCGATGGCCCCCGCGCAGCCGGCGAGCAGCAGGTGGTCGGCGCCGAACAGCTTCGCCGACCAGGAGGCGACGAAGCCGACGAACGCCACCACCATGATGAGCGGGCCCGGCGTGGTTTCGCCGAGGGCAAGGCCGTCGATCATCTGCGCCGGCGTCAGCCAGTGATAGGTATCGACGCTGGCCTGGTAGACGTAGGGCAGCACGGCGTAGGCGCCGCCGAAGGTGAGCAGCGCGGCCTTGGTGAAGAACCAGCTGATCTGCGTCAGCGTGCCGTCCCAGCCGAACATTGCCAGAGGAAGCGCCAGGGCCGCTGCCCAGAGCGCGAGGAACGTGGCGACGACGCGGGCCAGGTGCGCGGCGCCAAAGCGCGCATGCGCCGGTGTCGGCGTGTCGTCGTCGATGACGGCGGGCCCGAAACCGCCGGCAGCGCCCGCGTGGCCGCCGGCCGCCGAAAACTTCCCCGGTGCAAGGCGGCCTCCAGCATAGCCGACGAGACCGGCCGCAATGAGAATGACGGGAAACGCCAGTTGCAGGGCGAAGATTGCCACGAAGGCCGCGATCGCTATGGTCCAGGTCCAGGCATTCCTGAGCGTTCGCGAGCCGATGCGCCAGGCCGCGTGCAGCACCAGCGCGGTGACTGCTGGCTTGATGCCGTAAAGGATGCCGGCAACGGCCGGGACTTCGCCCCAGGCCATGTAGATCCACGACAAGGCGACCAGAAGGAACAGCGATGGCAGCACGAAAAGGCCGCCGGCTACTATGCCGCCCCAGGTGCGGTGCATCAGCCAGCCGATATACGTGGCCAGTTGTTGCGCCTCCGGCCCCGGCAGCGTCATGCAGTAGTTGAGGGCGTGCAGGAAGCGGCGTTCGGAAATCCAGCGCCGCTTTTCCACCAGTTCCTGGTGCATGATCGCGATCTGCCCGGCAGGGCCGCCGAAGCTGACGAAGCCGAGCTTGAGCCAGAAGCGCATTGCCTCGAGGAGACGTGGCGCTGCGGGTGCGGTGGGGTGCGCCACGGTGCTCATCGATTGGTATAGTGGCGATGCCTGCGCCACCACGAATTCACCGGGCCGGCGACCGAAAACCCAGACCATCATGACGCGAACACGCTATCCGGGCCTGACGCTGCGCATCCTGACGCGCACCCGCGCGGTCATGGGCCCGGGCAAGGCCAAACTGCTCGAGCACATCGCGGCGACCGGCTCGATTTCCGCGGCCGCGCGCGCGATGGAGATGTCCTATCGCCGCGCCTGGCAACTGGTCGAAGCCATGAATCGCGACTTCACCGGGCCGCTGGTGACCACTGCAACCGGCGGCAGGCGCGGCGGCGGCGCGCGCGTGACGCCGCTCGGCCAGGAAGTCCTCGCGCGTTTTCGCGCGCTGGAGATGCGTGCATCCGGCGCCATCCGTGCGGGCACGGCGGCGTTCGGGCGCCTCCTGAAAACCAGGAAGCGCTGACGCTCCAAATCGTCCCGGCGCTTGCAGCCCTGTTGCGTCGACGCGCGGCAATTCGTTATATCCCGTAAAATACAACGCTGCCATTTTAGCGCGGTATCGTGGTGTCGCGGCAGTCCGCGTGAATGTCCGCGCGAATGTCGCCGCCCGCGGTCAGCGCCGAAAAGCGCCCGGGGAAGCGCGGAGCGGCAGCGTGAACGACCGCCCTGACAATCGTGGAGCCCCATGAGCAAAGGCCTGCTGTCTGTCGATGAAGCGCTGGAGCGCCTGCTGGCGGGCGCGCGCGCGGTGGAGGAAACCGAAGAGGTGCCGACCTTGTCGGCGACCGACCGGGTGCTGGCCGTGGCGCAGCGCTCGGCAATGAATGTGCCGCCAATGGACAACAGTGCCATGGACGGCTACGCCGTCCGCCTTGCCGATGTGTCCGGGCCCGGCGTGCGGTTGAGGGTCGCGCAACGCATCATGGCCGGGGCGGTGGGTGCGGAGCTGGCGCCGGGCACTGCGGCGCGTATCTTCACAGGGGCCCCCGTTCCGCATGGCGCCGGCGCCATCGTCATGCAGGAGCACGCGACGGAGGACGGTGATGGCGTGGTGATCGACGAGGTGCCCGCCGCAGGCGCCTGGGTGCGGCGGACCGGCATCGACATCCGCAGCGGCGACGTCATCCTGCCGGCCGGGCAGCGCCTTCGGCCGCAGGACATTGGCCTGGCGGCATCGGTCGGCATTGCCGCGCTGCCGGTGCGCCGCCGCGTTCGCCTCGGCCTGTTCTTCACCGGCGACGAGCTGGTCATGCCGGGTGACGCGCTGCCGCCGGGGCGGATCTACAACTCCAACCGATTTACGCTGAACGGATTGGCGCAGCTCACCGGCTGCGAGGTCCGCGACTACGGCATCGTTCCGGACAGCCTCGAGGTGACGCGCGCCATGCTGCGCAGGGCAGCCGCCGAGTGCGACCTGATCGTGACCAGCGGCGGCGTGTCGGTCGGCGACGCCGATTTCGTCAAGCCAGCGGTAGAGGCCGAGGGTGAATTGCTGCTGTGGCGCATCGCCATGAAGCCCGGGCGGCCGCTGGCATTCGGCCGTGTAGGGGGCGCGCTCACAGGCGGCAAGAGCGCAGCGTTCATCGGGTTGCCGGGCAACCCGGTCGCGAGTTTCGTCACGTTCCTCTGGTTCGTTCGGCCGTTCGTCATGCGCACGCAGGGCATGAACCTGACGCTGCCGCTAGGCATCGACGTACGCGCGGACTTCGACTGGCCGGAGGCCGATGCGCGTCGCGAGTTCCTGCGCGCGCGCCGGAATGGGCTGGGCGGAGTGGACCTGTACCCGACACAGGACTCATCGGTGCTGATGTCGACGTCCTGGTCCGACGGCCTGATCGACAATCCGGCCGGTCGAGTGATCAAGCGCGGCGATGTCGTGCGCTTTTATCCCTACGCGGAGCTGTACCGGTGAGAGTCCGCCTGCTGTACTTCGCCAGCATCCGCGAGCAGTTGGGCTGCGCCGCCGAATCTCTGGAATTGCCCGCGGGGATCACCACGGTGGGCGCGCTGCTCGAACACCTGATGCTGCGTGGCGGCGCGTGGCGCGAGGCACTCGCGCAAACGCGCGTGCTGCGCGTGGCCATCAACCAGGACATGGCAGAACCGGGGCGGACCCTGTCGGGCGGGGATGAAGTGGCTTTCTTTCCGCCGGTGACCGGAGGTTAGGATGGCGGTGCGCATACAACGCGAGGATTTCGACGCCGGCGCGGAGATGGCACGCCTGCGCGCAGGGCGCGCGGACGTGGGCGCGATTGCGAGTTTCGTCGGCGTGGTGCGCGACACTAACGCGGGTTCCCGCGTGGGCGCGATGACGCTGGAACACTATCCGGGGATGACCGAGAAATCGATCCAGTCGATCATCGAGGAAGCAGCGTCGCGCTGGCGTATCTTCGATGCTGTCGTGATCCATCGCATCGGCGAACTGCTGCCGCGCGATCAGATCGTGCTGGTGGCGGTCAGCGGCTCCCACCGCGGCGAAGCATTCGCCGCCTGCGAGTTCATCATGGACTACCTCAAGACGCGCGCGCCGTTCTGGAAGAAGGAGCAGACGCCCGAGGGTGCGCGCTGGGTGGATGCGCGCGTGTCCGACGACGCTGCGGCCGCGCGCTGGGACGCGCCGGCCGCCGGGACCGGGAGCGGAGCGTGATCCGACCACGAGCTCCCTTGACGTCGTTTTCGACGTTCTCGCCGAATCGGTCCCGTTCCTTGGCAGTGGTCGCCATGGCCGGACTGCGGCCCGAACTGCGCTGCAGGTGGCAGGATCGCTGGCCACGACGGGACTTGCTATTCTTACGCTGTCCTCCAAGCGCGGGTCACGGCGACGGGCTTGGAGGCGGAGTGTAGCTGGCCGACGGAAATTCCCGATTCGCGAAGGGATGGAGCGGAGCAGTACAGGGGAGAGGAGGAGGAACCGGTAGCCGAACCTACCCATGCCCTTCGCGGTCAGGAACCTTGTTTGATAGCCACTGTTTGATCGATGATTCTTCCCAATTCGCGAAGGGCTGGATCGGAACAGAGCGAGGGAGGAGGGGGAACCCGCAACCGCCCCTTTCCACGCCCTTCGCGGTCAGGAACTATTTCGAATCAGGTTCGTCCTGATCCGCCAATTTGTGAATGCGTGCGTGCGTCACACCTTGACAGCCGATCACGCCCAACAGGGTATCGGTGGCGAATTCAGCGGTTGGATCGGCACCGAGGTTATTGCGTTGCAGCAAAAGTGCCCCTGTGCCAGACTCAGGCTTAGTCAGGAAAGCAAGCATTGCCTGCCAGGGAAAGGAGTGTTTCGGCACGTTCACGGCATTCTCGAGGACTGAAGTTGTCATTCAAGTTATTCCTCTATGTCTTTAATCCGGAATCACAAGTACAACCGTAATGACCGCAGGATACGGGCCGAGTTCGCAGATAGCCAATCGTATCTTTGAATCACTGCCATAAGCCCGAATAATTATAGGCCAAGTGCATGTTGCGACGCAAAATTTTTGTCTCAAATCGTTTCAGTACGGGAGCCTGAATGGAGCTTTATCAACTCCGGGCCTTCGTCACGGTGGCGGAACTGCGGCATCTCACACGCGCCGCCGAGAAGCTGCACGTCTCGCAACCGGCGCTGAGCGGCCAGATCAGGGCACTCGAAGAAGCGCTGGGCACCGAGTTGTTCGATCGTGGCCCGGGCGGCATGAGCCTCACGCCTGCCGGCACGCACCTGCTGCCGCTGGCCGAGCGCGTGCTCGCCACGGCGGCCGACCTGCGCCGGGAGGCACTGGCGTTGAAGGGGCAGGTGCGGGGCAAGTTGCACGTGGGAACGGTGCTGGAACCGGGCTACCTGCGGGTGGGGGAGTTCCTGGCCCGGCTGGTCGAGCGCTTTCCCCACATCGATGTGGACCTGCACCAGCGTTTCTCCGGCGAGGCGCTCGAACAGGTGCGCGAAGGCGGTCTTGACGCCTGTTTCTATTTCGGCGACCCGCCGCAGGCGCCACTGGCGGGGCGCCGCTTGCGTCCCATGAGCTATCGCGTCATCGTCCCGCTGGAGCGCGCCGAGCGGGTGGCCAAGGCCGGATGGGCCGAATTGGCGGCGATGCCATGGATCACCACGCCGCAAAAGAGTAGCCACCGGCTGCTGATGACGCGGATGTTTGCCGAGCACGGGCTCGAGGCGCACAGGGCTGCGGAGGCCGACCAGGAGGCCGTGGTTGCCGACCTCGTGGCGTCGGGCGTCGGGCTTTCGCTGGCACGCGAAGAGGTGGCGCTGGCTGGTCGCGATGCAGGTCGCTGGGCGGTGTGGGAGCCGGTTCGCATGATGACGGCGCTCTGGTTTGTCTACCGTGCCGACCGCGCCAAGGATCCGCTCATCCGGGCCTTGCTGGCGGCGCTGGACTCGATCTGGACTGCCGCCGATGCGCCAGCGGTGTCGGGCAGTGAGGCGCTCAGTCGTTGACGGCCCCCGGGGCGCCCACGGCGCATTGCCGCCGGACGCTCTGCCTGCAGGATTGCAGCCGGCCTGCCGCGCGTGCGCGCTTGAAATCTGAAGTTTGCCCCCCATTTGCTCGTCAGTGGCGGTGTCCGTACGCCGGGCCGCGGAGTCGATCGTCGT
>VGIE01000170.1 GCA_016867955.1 Betaproteobacteria bacterium | reverse complement strand
CGTGCGTGACTTCGTGTTCCCGATGTTTCGCGCCAACGCGGTGTACGAAGGCGAATACCTGCTCGGCACCTCAATTGCCCGCCCGCTGATCGCCAAGCGCCTGGTCGAGATCGCGAGGCGGACCGGTGCGGACGCCATCTCGCATGGCGCCACCGGCAAGGGCAACGACCAGGTCCGCTTCGAGCTTGGCGCCTATGCGCTGATGCCCAATGTACGCGTCATCGCGCCCTGGCGCGAGTGGGACCTCCTGTCGCGCGACAAGCTGCTGCGTTATGCCGACCACCACGGCATCCCGGTCG
Source organism: Betaproteobacteria bacterium (assembly GCA_016867955.1). Classification (GTDB taxonomy): domain Bacteria; phylum Pseudomonadota; class Gammaproteobacteria; order Burkholderiales; family SG8-39; genus CAIYPG01. The sequence goes on along the minus strand of VGIE01000170.1, from coordinate 5,418 downwards.
ACTACAAGAAGAGGAAGGGCGGCGCGCCCTATTCCATGGACGCCAACCTGCTGCACATCTCCTATGAGGGCGGCATCCTGGAGGACCCGAATTTCGCGCCGGAAGATTCGATGTGGCGCATCACCGTGTCGCCTGAGAAGGCGCCCAACCACCCTGAGATCGTGGAACTGAGCTACGCGCGCGGCGACATCGTCGCCATCAATGGCCAGCGCATGTCGCCGGCCCGCGTGCTCACCGAGCTCAACCGGCTCGGCGGCAAGCACGGCATCGGGCGGCTGGACCTGGTCGAGAACCGCTACGTCGGGATGAAATCGCGCGGCTGCTACGAGACGCCCGGCGGCACCATCATGCTGCGCGCGCATCGCGCTATCGAATCGCTCACGCTTGACCGCGAGGTGCTGGCACTGAAGGACGACTTGATGCCGCGCTACGCCCGCCTGATCTACAACGGCTACTGGTTCAGCCCTGAGCGGCTGCTGCTGCAGAAGCTGATCGACGAGTCGCAGGCGACGGCCAACGGCAAGGTGCGCCTTAAGCTGTACAAGGGCACAGTGCTGGTTACCGGGCGCGAATCGAAGACCGACTCGCTGTTCGACACCCGCATCGCCACCTTCGACGACGACGGCGGCGCCTACAACCAGGCCGACGCAGCCGGGTTCATCAAGCTGAACGCCCTGCGCATGCGCATCGCTGCCAACCTGAAGAAGGCGCGACGCCAGTCGTAGGCACGTCTCGACGGGGAGGTGTGACAGGCCATTCCCCCCGGACTTGGACGGCCATTGCCCCCCGAATGCGCATCCGCGTTCTCTCCGACCTCCATCTCGAAGTGAGCGGATTTCTGCCGCCCCCGGCTGACGCCGACGTCGTCGTGCTCGCTGGCGACGTCGCCAACGGCGCCGCCGCGATCGACTGGGCGCGCCACGCCTTCGACGTGCCGGTACTCTACGTTCCCGGCAATCACGAGTATTACGACGGCCAGTACCAGGCTGTGCAGGCCGGGCTGCGCGCCGCGCAGAATGCAGACCCGGAAGGCAGGGTCCGCGTCCTCGATTGCACGGAATGGCGCTTCCGCGGCGTGCGCTTCCTCGGCTGCACGCTGTGGAGCGACTATTCGCTGCTGCCGCAGCCGGAGCGCGCTGCGTCCATGAACAGGCTGCGTCGATACATCCCCGACTATCGCCTGATCCGCTTCGACGAGCGCTGCCTCCAGCCCGAGGACTCAGTGGCCCTGTGCACGCGGCACCGCGCCTGGCTGGCGGCAAAGCTCGCCGAGATTTATGGCGGGCCGACCGTGGTCGTCACCCATTTCGTGCCGCACCGCAATTCGATCGCGGCAAAGTTCGCGGACAATTTCGCCAACCCGATGTTCGTGGTACCGATGGACGAGTTCATGGGCCGGGCCCTGCTGTGGATCCACGGCCACACTCACACCGCGTTCGACTATCAGGCCGGCGGCACGCGCATCGTCTGCAATCCGCGCGGCTATCCGGACGAGGACACCGGCTTCAATCCCGGGATGATCGTCGAGGTACCGCAGCCTGTCGGCGCGTCCCTGACATAGGTACCGATATACCGGTTGCCTGTCGTGGCACTGCGGGAGCCGGTGTTCGTTTCACACTCGCGTGAAATGCCGCCGCCGCGGACAGCGCGGATTCAGCTTGGCGGCGCCGACACTTCCTGCAGCCCGCCGTGCCACTTCATCAGCGAGGCCGACACCTGCGGCAGGAAACGCGTCTGCAGCGGGAACACCATGGCCACGCCGGACTGGATCTGGAACTGGATCGCCACGCCGCTCAGGTCCGCCAGCGGCGAAATGCTGATCTGCTGGAACACGAGCATCTGCGTCTGCTCCAGCAACTGCTCGTTTCGGTCCTCGTCCCCATCGCCGTCATCACCGGCCTCGGCCTCCGCGCGTTCGCGCTGCGCCACGCCGGCGAAGGCCATGATGCGCGCCAGGAACGCCGAGACATGGGTATGCGGCAGAACCATGCGCACCTCGCTGCCGTCGTCCAGACGCGCATCGAAGAACACCTTGCGGCCTTCGTCCAGACCGCCGCCGTGCGAAACATCGTCAACCACCAGTGTGCGCTCGCTCATTGTCGCCTCCTCGGGCCGCGGGGATTGGCGCAAGTGTCGCACAGCCGAGCGCCGCGATTGCGGGCCGGCACGGCACGAGCGCTGGGTATAATTATCAATTAAGGAGAATGCCATGCCTTCATTCGACATCGTTTCGGAAGTCAACAAGGTCGAGCTCAAGAATGCCATCGAGCAGACCAACAAGGAAGTGTCCAACCGCTTCGATTTCAAGGGCTCGGATGCGCGGGTCGAGCAGTCCGGACAGGAACTGACGATCTACGCGGACGACAACTTCAAGCTCAGGCAGGTCATGGAGGTGTTCCAGACCAAACTGGGCAAGCGCGGCATCGACGTGCGCTCGCTGGAACTCAAGGAGCCTGAAAAAATCGGCGGTGACAAGATGAAGCAGCCGGTGCTGATAAAGGACGGGGTGTCGCAGGAAATCGGCAAGACCATCGTGCGCGCCCTCAAGGACGCCAAGATCAAGGTCACTGCCAGCATCCAGGGCAATACCGTCCGTGTCTCGGGCGCGAAGAAGGACGACCTGCAGGCGGCCATCGTGCTGGCGCGCAAGACCGTCACCGAACTGCCGCTGCAGTTCAACAACTTCCGGGATTAGGAAGGACCGCGCGGCAGCTGCGCCCCTTGCCGTCGGTTCAGCGCTTCAGGCCCTCGATCCAGCGGCCGTACAAGCGCTCTGCCACCCGGTGCAACGCCCGCACGCGTTGATCCATGTCTTCCAGCATCTGCTGCGGCGTCTGCACCGAAGCGCTGGCACGATTGACCAGTTCGCGCTCCCAGTCGGCGCACCAAGCTCGGATGAGTTCCGGCGTCATTTCCACATGGCACTGCATGCCCAGGTGCGGGCCCAGCGCAAAGGCCTGGTTGGGGCAGTAGTCGCTGCCTGCCAGCCGGACGGCCTCGGAGGGAATGGTGAAAGCTTCGTCGTGCCAGTGGAAAGACATGAACTCGCTGCATTCACCGAACCAGTGCCTGGCATCCGCAACCTTCTCCAAGCGCACCGCGCCCCAGCCGATCTCCTTCACCGTGTTGCGCGACACCACCCCGCCCAGCGCCTTCGACATCAACTGCCCGCCCAGGCAATGCCCGATGACAGGCAGGTCTTCCTCGACCGCATCCCGGATCAGCGACAGCACCGGCGCGATCCATGGCAGCGGGTCGTTGACGCTCATCGCCCCCCCCATGAAGCAAAGCCCGGCAAAGGCATCTGCCCGCGCCGGTACTGCCTCGCCCTCATCCAGCTTCATCAGCCGCCACGGCACGCCGTGATTGTCGAGGTACGTGGCAAAATAGCCGGGACCTTCGGTCGGGCTGTGGCGGAAAATCGCGACGGGCTTCATGGGGGCGGTCCGGATGGAATCGTTGGCTCGCAGGAATTCTATCGCATCGCTTGCGCTGCAGGGCGCATGCCTGTTGTGCTCACCGGCGGTCCAGGCTGCCGACGTGGTGCTGGTCGGCCTGTTCCCGAACAAGGCGCTGGTGCAGATTAACGGCGCCGCGCCGAGCATGCTTTCCCCCGGCCAGGCTCCGGTGGAGGGCGTGTCGTTGCTTTCAGTCACTCGCGACAGCGCCACGCTGCAGATCAACGGCCGACGCCAGACGCTGGCGATGGGACAGGGCAATCACAGCCCGGTCGGCTCGTCGCGCTCCACGGTCACCCTGGCCGCCGACTCGCGCGGACACTTTGCGACGGAGGGTCAGATCAACGGTGGCACGGTGCGTTTCGTCGTGGACACAGGCGCCACGCTCGTTTCGCTGTCGCAGACTGAAGCGCGCCGGCTAGGCATCGACGCGCAACGCGGCGATCCGGTCACGCTCAACACCGCCAACGGCAACGTCACCGCGCGCAAGGTCGTGCTGCAATCCGTACGCATCGGTGCCATCAGCATCGGCAACGTCGAAGCCGTGGTGGTGGATAATCTGAACATGCCGGCGCTGCTGGGAATGAGCTTCCTCAACCGCATGGACATGCGCCGCGAGGGTCAGGTAATGACCCTGACCCAACGCTACTGAAGGAGGGGCGTGCGACCGGATAAGGCGAAGATGTTCCGGCGACGCGGCGGTGGCTTCACCGACGGGTGGGGTCGCCAACGCCGGCAAGGGATGCTACCGACGCGACACCGGTTTTTCGATAAGCGCGTAGGCCGAGTGGTTGTGGATGGACTCGAAGTTCTCCGACTCCACAGCGTACCAGTCGATGCGCTTGTCGCGGTTGAGGTCGGCAGCCACGTCGCGCACCAGGTCCTCGACGAACTTCGGGTTGTCGTACGCGCGCTCGGTGACGAACTTCTCGTCCGGTCGCTTGAGCAGGCCGTAGAGCTCCGATGAAGCGTGCTTCTCGGCATAGTCGACCAGATCCTCGATCCAGACCCGGTCGTTGGTGCGCGCCGCGATGGTGACATGCGAGCGCTGATTGTGCGCACCGTACTTCGAGATCTTCTTGGAGCACGGGCACAGGCTCGTCACCGGCACCACCACCTTCATGGTGAACTGCTTGACACCGTCGCGAATATCGCCGGTGAGCGTCACCTCATAATCCATCAGGCTTTTCACGCCGGACACCGGCGCCGCCTTGTTGATGAAATACGGGAAAGTCATTTCGATATGGCCGGACTCTGCCTCCAGCCGTACGATCATCTCGTCCAGCATGACCCGGAAGCTCTCCACCGAGATGCCGCGCTCGTGCGCATTCAGAATCTCGACGAAGCGGGACATATGCGTCCCCTTGAAATGATGCGGCAGGCCCACGTACATGTTGAACATGGCCACCGTATGCTGCTTCCCGCCACCGCGCTCCATCATCTTGACCGGATGGCGCAGCGCCTTGATGCCCACCTTGTCGATGGCCAGCTTGCGGGTGTCGTGCGCGCCCTGGACATCCGGGATTGCAACGGGGTCGCGTGTGTTCATGTTGGGCCGTTGGAAGTAAGAAGAGCAGTGCGCAAGAATTGTAGCACGCAGGGTATGACCAGCCGCCCGCAACCCGGTTCGCAAAAACCGGAAAAACTCTTTGATTAAAGAATCAATTCAGCAATCTGACGCGTGCCGGGATCGCACCGGTTCAGCGCCGGCCATCACCGACCCAACCGCGCGCGTATTGACTCGGCGATGCCATTGCCATCCAGCCCGAGGGAGGCCAGCAACTGCGCCGAATCGCCGTGGTCCACGAAATGGTCCGGAAGGCCCAGTTGCAGGAGAGGCACCGACAAGCCGCGCGCCGCCAGGGCCTCGGCCACTGCGCTGCCCGCCCCGCCCATCACCACATTTTCTTCGACAGTGACCAGCAACCGATGGTTCGCGGCGAGTTCCGCAATCACGGCC
>VGIE01000169.1 GCA_016867955.1 Betaproteobacteria bacterium | reverse complement strand
TGAAGCCGTAGGTAACCGCCTGGCCGCGCTCGTCGCCGAAGCGCTCGCGCGGCTCCTGGGCTCCGGCGACCGGCTTTCGATCGGTGCCGAAGTACACCTTGACCACCTTGAACGGCGCCTCATCCGTACCCTAGCCATTGGCCTTGGCCTTTTTGTCCCCGGTGTCCTTGCCCGGGCCGCCCTTGGTGTCGGCCTTCGCAACGGATTTCTCGCCCGTTCCGCTGCCAACGCCCGATCCACCCCCGGCGCCACTCTTCAAACCGCCGATAGCTCCCGGGTCCCGCACTGGCGCAGGCGCGGCCTGCCCGCCGCCCGCGGTGTCGGGTCCCTTGGTGCCCGTACCCTTGTCGGACACCGGTGTCGGCGCGGAGCCTGACGGCGCCCCGGGGCCGGACTGGCCACAGGCCGACACCAGGAGCACGGCTGCGAGGCCGAATGTCTGCAGCAGCCGGATGGCGCCGCGCTGCAACACTCCCTCGACGGCCTGTCCCTCATCCCGGTTCATTGCATTGCCCCCGTTTCCAGCCGTACACGCTCGGTACTCATGCCTTGCAAGCGGGAATGAAAACCTTCCCGCCTGTGCGGAGTTCGACTTGCTGCCCGCTGGACTGGCAAATTCCTGCGCACACGCAAAGTATATTGGCACGTTACTTCGTGTTCTGCCATCCGGATGTCGTGGCTCCTCGCCGCGACGCATCGCGTACGGTGCACGGATGGCCGGCGAGAACTCCCCGGCCATCCGTGCAGACACGCCTAGGCCGACTGCCTGAGGTTCCGCAGGATCAGCGGAAACGTGGCGTACGCATCCGCATAACTGATCGCGGTCCGAGTCGGTGGATTCCCGGGATCCATTTCCGCACCTGCCTCGAACAGCGTGTGGAGCATGCGAATCATGGTGCCCTCGGTTCCAGTGCGATCGTCCGGCCGGCTGAACAAGCCTGTCACGAGCGGGCGACCGATGCAGGTATGGACACCACCGCCGAACGTCAGGCCCCAGGGACTGAGTCGCGGCTTGCCCTTGCGGTATGGGTTGAATTCATTTGCGTCCTCCCCGAACAGGTTCTCGTCCCGGTTCGCCGGTACGAAGAACAGCGCGACGCGCTCTCCCTTCTTAACTTTGCGACCAGTAGACAGTTCGGTGTCGCTGGCGGCAATCCGCAGCAGCGTCGGAACCGGCTGGTGAAGCCGCAGGGATTCCATCGCGGCCTGGCGAAGGAACGAGGAGTCAAGGCGCTTGGCGTAATCCTCTGGATGCTGCTTGAACCATTCAGTCAGGTGAACCATGACGTGTGGCAACGCCTGTGCAGTTGTGTGAATCGAGGCCACCAGGAACAACGACGCCTCGCGCCAGACGTAGGTATCGTCATCGGGACGGGCGTCGTCGCCGTGGAGACAAAGGAGCATCAGCAGATCCGTAGGAAGCGACTCCCTGGCCAGCTTGCCCTCCTTGTACTGCAGCGCAAGTTCACGGCGCCGCTCCAGCGAAGGGAGGAGGAATTCATCCACCAGCTGGCGACGCGTCTCGAGCCCTTCGGCAACAACCTCGTTGTGGTCACGCGTAGACCACTCGGCCGTGACCGCTTCGGTGAGTTTCACCACGAGCGCTCGGAACCGCTCCGTTCGCTCCCGGGTATCCACGTCGTCGACACCCGTCACCAGCGCGGTAATCCGGTGCAGCATCGTCAATAACAGGGGCTGGAGGTCGAGGCGGTACACGCCATCCGGTCCCGGCCCCGCAGCACGGATTTCTCCCATGACTTTCGCGATCACCGGTATCAGGGCACCGTTCTCGTAATGATGCATTGCCGCCCGGGACACCAGCGCGGAGAACAGCTGCCGTCGCGCCATGTGTTCCTCGCCCTCGATCTTGATGAGCGAGCCATCGAGAAAGACGCCGCTCTCGATATGGGAACCCTGGATGAAGTCCGAGGACCGCAAAACCTCGTCGATTTCTTCGTACGACTCGATCAACTGCATTGACGCCACATAAGGCGGCGCCACAAACTGCGAACGCACATTCACGGATTCATCCCTCCCCGAAACCCTGAAAACCAACCTTACCGAGGACGTATCAGGCATCCACCGAAACAGTCCGCAGAAATTCCCGCACCGACACGCTGCTCATCTCCCCGGACGTGCGAAAGGCAGCTTAAGCCGATGGCGTCGGGAGGGTCAAGGTGTTTGGGGCTCCTGCAGACCGCGGTCTTCCATCAACAGGTTGCGGCCATCCGAATTCATGAAAGACGCCCTCGGGCAGGAGGCGCTCGCCCAGCGGCTGCATCAGCCCCGGCGAACGTCCTGGGCATTCGCCCGGCTCCGCGCTCTCGATCGAGATCTCCTGGCGCGTTGTGTAAAATCGCCGCATCCCAAAGCAGAGCGCAAGGATCGCGTCGTGCAAATCGTCTGTCTGGACATGGAAGGCGTGCTGGTACCGGAAATCTGGATCGCCTTCGCCGAGCGCACCGGCATCCCCGAGCTGCGCCGCACCACGCGCGATGAACCCGATTACGACAAGCTGATGCGCTACCGGCTGGGCATCCTGGCGCAGCACAAGCTGGGCCTTCCCGACATCCAGGCGGTCATCGCCGGGATGGGGCCGATGGAGGGCTGCAAGGATTTTCTCGATGGCCTGCGCAGCCGCTACCAAGTGGTGATCCTCTCGGACACCTTCTACGAGTTTGCCGCCCCGTTGATCGCGCAGATGGGAATGCCCACGCTGTTGTGCCACCGGCTTAAGACAAACGCCCAGGGCCTGCTGACCGGCTACCGCCTGCGCATGCCCGACCAGAAGCGGGCTGCGGTGCGCGCCTTCAAGGGCCTGAATTTCAAGGTTATCGCGGTGGGCGATTCCTACAACGATACCAGCATGCTGCTGGAAGCCGATGCCGGCATCCTCATGCATCCGCCGGAAAACGTGGTGCGCGAGTTCCCGCAGTTCCCGGTGGTGCGCACCTACCCCGACCTGCGTGCCGAAATCGACCGCGCCGCGGCCGGGCTGACGGGCTTTCGCGACTGACGCACCTGCGCTGTCGACTGCCGCTGCCGGGGCCTTCCCGATGCGTGCGGATGCGCCAGGCGCCTGCGTGCTCGGGCCCCGAAAACCATGCAGCCGTGTCCGGATGACCGAAATGGCCCCACCGGGGGAGAGCTGACTTGAATTTCGACTTCGAGACCGACTACTGCATCGTCGGCGCAGGCGCCGCGGGCTGCGTGGTGGCCGACCGCCTGTCCGAGAGCGGCCGCGACCGCGTGCTGGTACTCGAGGCGGGCCCTTCAGACTGGCATCCTTACATCCACATCCCGGCCACCTTCCTCAAGCTGGTGCGCGACCCGCGTTTTTCCTGGTACTTCCAGATGGAGCCGGAACCTGAGCTCAAGGGCAGGGCGCAACGCGCGCCCCAGGGCAAGGTGCTGGGCGGCGGAAGTTCGATCAACGGCTTGGCCTTCATGCGCGGGCAGGCGGCCGAGTACGACGAGTGGGTCGCCCGCGGTTGTCCCGGCTGGGGCTACAAGGACGTGCTGCCCTACTTCAAGCGCATCGAGCGCTACGAGGGCGGCGACGATGCCTATCGCGGGCGCGACGGCCCGATGCGCGTCAGCGGGGCCAGCGAAGTGCACCTCCTCACCCGCTCCTTTGTCGCTGCGGGCATGGAACTGGGCTTCCCGCGCAACGACGATTTCAACGGCTCGGCGCGCGAGGGCGTCGGCGTAATCCAGAACAACCGCGAGGGGCGATTCCGCTCCGGCGCCGCGCAGACCTATCTCGTCCGCGCGAAAAGGCGCCCCAACGTGCAGGTGGAGACGCACGCCCTGGGACGGCGCATCCTGTTCGAGGGCAAGCGCGCGATCGGCGTGGAGTTCGGCCGCGGCGGCAAGCGCCTGCGCGTGTGCGTCCGCCGCGAGGTGGTCCTGTCCTGCGGCGCCATCAAATCGCCGCATATGCTGCAGCTGTCGGGCGTGGGGCCGGCCGAGCTGCTGGCCGCGGCCGGCATCCCGGTGCTACACGCGCTTCCGGGCGTGGGCCAGGACCTGCACGACCACCTCTACACACGGATTGCCCACCGCGTGCGCGGCACACAGTCCATGAACGAGCGCACACGCGGCTGGCGCCTGGCATTCGAACTGGCGAAGTACGCCGTGACCGGCGGCGGCATCATGGCCAACGCCACGACCAGCGGCGCCCTGTTCTGCCGCAGCCGTCCGGAGCTCGCCAACCCCGACGTTTACGTGGCCTTCACGCCCGGGAGCTACGTGCAGCAATTGCAGCTTGAGAAGGAGCCGGGCATGGCGATCAGCGTCATCCAGTCGCACCCGGAGAGCACGGGCACCATCCGTGCAAGGACGGCCGACCCCGAGGACGACCCGGCGATCCAGCCCAACTACCTCAGCGCGGAGATTGACCGCCGGGCCGTGGTGGCAGGCCTGCGCGTCGTGCGCAAGCTGTTCGCCGCGCCATCGCTGGCCAAGTGGAGCTCCCATGAGACCAGGCCCGGCCCGTCGGCCATCACCGACGAGGATCTTCTCGATTTCGCGCGCAGCGCCGGCACACCGGGTCTGCACTTCTGCTCGAGCTGCCGCATGGGCACGGACGAACGCGCGGTGGTCACGCCTGACCTCAAGGTGCGCGGACTCGAGGGCCTGCGCGTGATCGATGCCTCCATCATGCCGGGCTGCTCGTCGGGCAACACCCATGCGCCGGTGCTGATGATCGGCGAGAAGGGCGCGGCGATAATGCTCAAGGAGCGGTCAGCCGCCTGAGCGCCGCTGTCCCGCATTTGCAGGACTCCGCGCAGCGAAGATTACCGCCCCGCTCAGCAGCGATGGCACGCCCGTGACAACGAAAGCGAGCGGAAAACTGCCGAGCGTCGTGACGATCAGCCCAAAGAGAAACGGGCCTGCAATCGAACCGATGTAGGTGAAGATCATCAGCGCGCCGACAAGGGTGCCGATCTGCCCCTCGAGAGCATGCGGGACCGCCTCAGCCAGGAACACGCCGCTCCAGGTCATGGCACTTGAGGCAAACACGATCCCGAGCAGCGCGATCTGCCAGGTTGGCGCGCCCCTGGGCAGCAAGGCGAACCCAATGGCCGCGACCCCCATCGCCCCGCCGAGTACCGCCAACACGATCTTGCAATCGCCGAGCCGGTCCGCGACGGCCCCCAGGATCACCCGCGCTACGACGGCGGAGGCTACGGAAAGCGCGAAGAGATAGCCCGCCATGGTCTGTTCGACCGCGATTTCCTCGACAAGAAAAGTGACGAAGTAGGTCGTGACCGCAATCTGCAGCATGCAGAAGGTGAGGCCGCAGGACGCCAGCGCCACGAGGCGGCGGTCCGCATTGATCAGGCGGAGTCCGGCCATCCCGCCAGGGCGTTGGCGCTGGCCGGAAGCCCTGCCATCGGCAACGTCGCGGTCCATGTCGCCGCGCAGCCGTTCCAGAACCAGCGCAACCGCCAGCGCTACTGCCGAGCAGGCCAGTGCGGCGCCGTGCCAACCCCAGGTGATGACCAGCAGCGGCACGGCGACGCCGGCCAGCACGGTGCCGATCGACGCGCCCGTCTGCTTCACCGAGAGCACCATCGAAAGGAGCCGCGGCGGCGTACGGCGCGACAGGATGTAGGTGGAGGCAGGCGTCGCCGGCCCGTTGCCCGCGCCGATCAGGATGGCCCCCAGGGCCACCAGCGGCAGCCAGGCCGTGGCGACGAGGCCGATGCCCGCCATCGCCAGTATCATG
>VGIE01000168.1 GCA_016867955.1 Betaproteobacteria bacterium | reverse complement strand
ATGGCCGGTGGCCTGCGACAGACGTGCATAATCGGGGCGATGGCCGCAGGTCGCATGGCGGGCACAGACGTGGCAGCCCCTGTTTTCAGGAGAAGATATCGATGAATGACCTCGAAGCAGTCCGCCGCGTCATCGCGCTCTATGCCCACCTGCTTGACGACGGGCGTTTTGCAGAGTGGGGGCAGCTCTTTGCCGAGGACGCCGAATGGATCTCGCTGCCGGGCCTCTACAAGCCGGGGGCGACCAAGCCCGGCGCATGGATCGTGCGCGGGCGCGACGAAATCGTGCGGCAGGTGAGTGAAACCACCAGGGGCCTGCGCACGGCCGAGTCGCGCGGCATGCATTTCGGGGGCCATCCGGTCATCGACATCCAGGGTGACCGGGCGAACGCCTGGTGGGATTTCATCATTGCCCACATCACGCCGGGCGCGCTGGAGGTAACGGCGACGGGCCGCTATTACGCGCGCTTCGAGCGGCAGGGCGGGCGCTGGCGTTTCGTCCGGCGGGTGTCGGTGCAGCAGGGAGCGGAACTGCCGCCCGGGCTGATCCCGGTGCCCGGGGCCTGACCAGGAATTTCTGACGAGACAACTCGAGGGGGGGCGCATGCGTTTCAAGAACAAGGTGGCCATCATCACAGGCGGTACCGGCGAAATCGGCCGTGCCACGGCATGGCAGCTCGCCTCGGAAGGCGCCAAGGTGCTGCTCGCGGATCTCGGCGCCGATGTCGCCAGGGTGGCGGCCGAACTGTCGAAAGACGGTCGCGAAGTCGTGTTCTGCGAGGCGAATGTCGGCAAGGAGTCCGACGTGATTGCTTTGGTGAAGGCGGCGACCGACCGCTGGGGGCGCCTCGACGTCATGGTGTCCAACGCGGGCGTACCCGGCCGCGGCCGCACCAACGACACGCCGCTCGCCGAGTGGGAGCGCATCCTCGGCGTCAACCTGACCGGGGTCTTCCTCTGCGCCAAGCACGCGCATGCCGCCATGAAGGCTTCAGGCGGCGGCGCCATCGTCAATACGGCCTCGATCATGGGCGTGGTGGCCGTGCAAGGTGCCGTGTCCTACGCCTCTTCCAAGGGAGCGGTGGTCAACATGACCCGCGCCACCGCGCTGGACTATGCGAAGGACGGCATCCGCGTCAACGCCGTGTGCCCGGGATTCATGGAGAGCGGCATGAAGGGCCTCCCCCCGGGCACTAGAGCGGACCTCGGCGACCTTGCGGCGCGGCATCCGCTGGGGCGGTTGGGCAAGCCTTTGGAAGTCGCCAAGGCCATCGCCTTTCTTGCCTCTGACGACGCCTCGTTCATCACGGGGCATTCGCTGCTCGTGGATGGCGGCTACGTCGCGCAGTAGGCTCGGGGCTTTCGTCGATCTGGAGGCCGCGTGGCCGCTGTCCCGCAGGCCCTGCCGGGCCGGGCATCAGGCAGCCAGCGCGATGCCATAGACACGCGCCGCGTTGTCGCGGAAAAAGCCGCGCTGTTCGGCCTCGCTCAGGTGCGACACCGCCGCGCGCATGCCCTTGACGATGGTGGCAAAGCTGCCTGCCAGCCGGTCCACGGGGAAATTGCTGCCGAACATGCAGCGCGCGGGGCCGAGGATCGCGAGCACGTCGCGGATCGGCTGGAGGTGGTTTTCCGCGCGCCACGGCGGCCCGCCCAGGCACATGCCCGAAACCTTCATGAAGACATTGCCGCAGGGCGCGACGAGTTCCATCGACTTGCGCCATGCCGCCATGCCCTCGGCGTTCAGGTCTGCTGGCGGGTAGGCCATGTGGTTCAGGATGATGGTGGTACGCGGGAAGTCGCGCGCCAGCCGGACCACTTTCTCCATCCGCGGGTAGAGACCGAGCAGGTCGCAGACGAATCCGTGCTTTTCCAGCATGGCAAAGCCATCGCGCCAATTGCGGTCGTCCATTGACACGCTCCTGCTGGTGGCATTGGGGCCGAGCAGCGCCTGCGCCTCCGGGCTGCTGCGGATGCCGCGCGCGAATGCGTAGGCGGCGTGCCCGGCCAGCACCTCGGCGACGTTGTCGGCTTCGAGCGACGCGCTGCCGATGCACACAGTTGGGATCCCGGTCTCGCGGTGCAGTTCCGCCAGCCAGCGGGTCTCGTCGATCGGATCGTGATGGTGGTCGCGATGCCCCTCGACGTGCACGTCGGCGACGATGCGGTACAGCGAGGTGTCTGCGCGATAGTCCCGCGGAAGGTAGTCGCGGCTGATGGGATCGACCTTGCCGTAGCGGTGCATCGCTCCCGGCCGCAGCCATGCATAGGAGGACTTGCCCAGCTCCATCAGGTGATGATGGGAATCGACGATCTCGAATGCCGTGCTCACGCTGATCCCCCTCCCTGTGGAGCGGGCATTATGTCAAGCAAAGCGTCCATGCGGGAAGCCGCGATCCATGCGGCCTGGCTGGCCGACAGGCGGGCCGGAGTGTGTTGCTATACTCGCCGCGAGGAACACCCCCAGACGCCGGCATGGCGCATGCGCTCCGGCAGCCACCCACGACAAGGATTCCCAGCATGGGAAAGTTCACCGCGTACCGCATCTACGAAGAGAACAAGAAGACCGCGCCGCGTTTCGAGGAAATGTCGTTCAACGATCTCGATAAAGGCGAAGTGGTCATCAAGGTCTCCTACTCGAGCATCAATTTCAAGGACGCGCTGGCAGCGACCGGCGCCGGCAGGGTAATCCGGCGTTTTCCCTGCGTGGGCGGCATCGACATGTCCGGCACGGTGGCCGAGTCCGCCGACCCGCGCTTCAGGCCGGGCGATGCCGTCATCGCCACCAGCTACGACCTCGGCGTCTCGCACGACGGTGGATACGCCGAATACGCGCGCGTGCCGGCGGCGTGGGTGGTGCCGATGCCGAAGGGCATGAGCGATTTCGACGCCATGGCACTGGGCACGGCGGGCTACACCGCGGGACTCGGCATCATGCTGATGGAGCACAACGGCCTCGCTCCTGCCAACGGGCCGGTCATCGTCACCGGCGCAACTGGCGGCGTGGGTTCCGTTTCCATCGACCTGCTGGCTTCGATGGGCTACACGGTCACCGCACTGACCGGCAAGGAAGCCGAGTCGGATTACCTCAAGGGGCTGGGCGCGAAGGAAGTGCTGCTGCGCCAGAGTCTCGACCTGTCGAAGATCCGCCCGCTGGATTCGGCACGCTGGGCCGGGGCAGTGGACAACCTCGGCGGCGACGTGCTGTCCTGGATCGCCAGCACCATGATGGAGAACAGCACCATCGCCAGTATCGGCCTTGCGGCCAGCATGACCTTCAATACCACCGTGGCGCCCTTCATCCTGCGCGGCGTCTGCCTGCTGGGCGTGAACTCGGCGACGACGCCCTATGCCATGCGGCAGAAGGTGTGGGAACGGCTGGCGGGGAGCATGAAGCCGCGTCACCTGAGGGAACTCACGCGCACCATCGCTTTTAGGGATCTGCCGGGCGCCTTCGAGCCCTTCATCAAGGGGCAGGCGCGCGGCCGCGTGGTGGTCGCGATTGGCGCCTGAGAAAGGCGGTTGGGGGCTCAACGCCCTTCGATCAACACGCGAAGCTTTTTCACGGCGCTGTCCGGGCTGGTGAGAACGGGCAGGCCGCTCGCGGCGGCAACCTCGGGCGCGGCCTGCGCCGACGAGAACTGCGCCAGCAGGATGGCATCGCAATGCCGCAGGGCGGCGGCGGCCTCCGCCAGCAGGCGGTTGTGTTCCATCGGGTCGCCTTCGAGCAGGCGGTCGAGGGCGTCCGGCGCGCAGGCGATCTCCAGCCGCGAGGCTGGCTGCCCGGCCGGCCTCGAGGCCTCGAAATCCTGCTGCATGGCTGCGGCTGCTTCCGGAAAGGTTACCAGCATGCCCAGCCGGCCACTGCGCGCTGCGGCCAGCGCATGCGCCTCGTCGTACATCGCCTGGTTCGGCTTCAGCAGCGGCACGCCGAGCGCGGGGGCCAGTTCGTCGAGCAGGGGCCCGAAGCCCGATCCCGTGAACAGGATGCCATCGACCTGCAGGCCGGCGGCATAGTGCAAGAGCGTCGTGATGCGGCGGCGGATGCCCGCATCCAGCGGGCCGGCACAGCGCAAGTCGTCGGGAAGGGAGTCGTCGAGCAGGTTGATGCAGTGCGCGTCGGGCCAGTGCCGGCGGAACGCGTCCTGCGCGGCGCGCATTGCGGGCTGCAACGGATGGATCGATGCAATGCGGTGCCTCATGCGGTGGCCACGCAGTGCGTCACTGGCCGGCCAGCGCGAAGCGCTCGACGACCAATCGGGCGACCATGTCGCCGGTGGCGGCCTTAAACGCAAGGAAGTGCGGCGTCCGGCAATGCACGTCGAAGTCCGCTTCGCTGTCGTAGATCTCGTAGAGGCGCAGCCAGTCGGAGCCCGCCTGCGGGATCAGCACGTCGAATCGGCGGCACCCGGGCTCGTTGCGCTGCGACGAGCGTGCGTTGTCCAGCACGAGTGGCAGGAAATCGGGCATGCGCCCGTGGTGGATGTGAAAGTCGGCGGTGATGGCGAATGGCGGCATGGGACTGCGGCTCCTTCCGGATAGAATGATGCGAGCACAGCTTACAAAAAATCATGACCCATTGGAGAGGCGATGAAGACCAGACCCTGCATGACCCGCGCCGACGTGAAGAAGATCATGGAGGCGGCCGAAGCCGAAGCCGCGAAGCACAAGTGGGCCGTGGCGATCACGGTGTTCGACGACGCCGGCAACCTGCAGGCGCTGGCGGTGCTGGACGGCGCCACGGCGGGTAATGTCAACATCGCGCAGTCCAAGGGCCGCAGCGCGGCGCTCAGCCGGCGCTCGACCAAGATGTGGCAGGAACGCATCGAGGCCGGCCAGACCCACATGCTGACCCTGGGTTACGCAACGGTGCAGGGTGGCCTGCCCATCATGGTGCTGGGCGAGTGCGTGGGCGGTGTCGGCGTGTCGGGAGCCGCCGCGGCAGAGGACGAGCGGGTTGCGCAGGTGGGCATCGACGCACTTGGAACCTGAGCGGTCCTGCGACCAGGAGAATTGAAAGCATGGGCGGGAACAAGAAGGCAGGGCGGAGGGGCGGCGATCGCGAAGGTCGCACCGGCGGCGGGAAGCGCAGTGCAGCGGCAGCCAAACTGCAGCCGCAGAAATGGAAGCTGCGCTTCGCGCCGCATATCGGCTTCCCGGACATCCAGCAGCCGTTCTTCCTGCATACCCTGGGCACGGCCGACCCGGTGGAGAACATCCGCCTGATGGCGCACCTGGGCTTTGCCGGCGTGCTTGACAACAATATCAAGTACCGCAGCAAATCGGAGCAGAACCGCATTGCAAAGGCGCTGGAGCGCCACGACATGGCGCTCGGCTGCTTCGTCAACCAGAAGCGGCCCTACACGATCCGCTGGGGTTCCAACGAGCCGGGCATGCGCGAAGCCATCATGAAGGAGGTCAAGGCGTCGGTCGAGCTCGCCAGGCGCATCAACGGCCGCAACATCGTTGTCGTCACAGAACGCATCCACTCGCTGCCGCTGTGGTGGCAGCTGGGCAACATGGTCGACAACCTTCGCGCTGTGCGCGGCATAGTCGAGAAGGCCGGCGTCGTCCTGGTGGTGGAGCACGTCAACCAGCCGCGCCGGCCGGACAACCTTGTCACGCACCTCGGCGAAGCCCTCCTCATCGTCAAGGCGCTCGACTCACCCGCCGTGAAGCTCATGTACGATACCGAACACGTGCAGATCATGGATGGCAACCTCATCGCCAATGTGGATCGCGTCGCGGGCGAAATCGGCTCGGTGCAGG
>VGIE01000167.1 GCA_016867955.1 Betaproteobacteria bacterium | reverse complement strand
CGCCCTGCTTCAACGCCGCCCTGTCCCTCTCCGGCATCTCCCTCATCGAAGAGGTAGGAGTGGCCCGTCTGCCGCCCACGGACAGCTTTGATCGCAGCAACGCCCTCGCCTCGCAAAGAGCGAATACTGTGCCATTTGGTGAAAAATAGCGTATAAATTCGCGAAGCAATCTTGTCATTTTTCCTGGAGGTGGACATGAACGCATACCGGCTATGCAGGACATTGATGGCGGTGTTATCCGCGGTTCTGATCTCGTCCACGGCAACGGCGCAGGGCGACACCTGCAAGAACCGTGGCCAGCTCGACACCATGTATTGCGACGAGAACCGCGATCTGGTCGCCGATGCGCCCGCCGATCCGAAGCGCTGGAAGAATCCCTCCACCCTGGTTTTCACCTACACGCCGGTGGAGGATGCGGCGGTCTACGAGACGGCCTTCAAGCCCTTTCTCGATTACCTCGGCAAGTGCATCGCCAAGCGCGTGCTCTATTTTCCGGTGCAATCCAACGCCGCGGAAATCGAAGCCATGCGCGCCGGTCGCCTTCACGTGGGAGGCTTTTCCACCGGACCGACGGGTTTCGCGGTCAACCTCGCCGGTGCGGTGCCCTTCGCCATCAAGGGCACGGAGAAGGAGCTGCAGGGCTACAACCTGATCATGATCGTGCGCAGAAACAGTCCCTATCAGAAGCTGTCGGACCTGAAGGGCAAAAAGATCGCACACACCTCGCCATCGTCGAACTCCGGGCACCTGGCGCCACAGGTGCTGTTTCCGCCCGAAGGCATTGCTCCGGACAAGGACTACAAGGTGCTGTTCTCCGGCGGCCACGGGCAATCGGTAAAAGGCGTGGAGAGCGGCGACTACGACGCCGCACCCGTGGCCTCCGACGTGTTCCACCGCATGGCATCGCGCGGCGAAATCAAGGAAGGCGAATTCCGCATCATCTATCGCAGCCCGTTGTTTCCGACTTCCTCCTTTGCGTACGCGCACGACCTGGCGCCGGAGCTGGCGAGCAAGCTGACCAAGTGTTTCTACGACTTCCGCTTTCCGGCGGAGATGCAGAAGACCTTCGGCGGCGCGGATCGCTTCTTCCCTATCACCTACGAGAAGGACTGGGCCGTGGTGCGCAAGATCGCCGAGGAGACCGGCACGCCGTTCAACCGCGCCGCCTACGAGAAGGAATCGGCGCGCGAGGAAGCGGCGCGCAAGAAGGCGCTGGACGCGAAGAAATAGCGGTGCCTGCCGAATCGCAGCCGCGGGCGGATACGCCGACCGCGGCACTTGAAATTCGCGGCCTGAAGAAGGAATACCGGCGCGGCGAGCCGGTGCTGCATGACATCAGTATCCGTATCCCCGGGCGCGGCATCACCGCGGTGATCGGTCCTTCGGGCACCGGCAAGTCCACGCTGATCCGCTGCATCAACCGCCTGGTGGAACCCACCGCCGGCCAGATCCTGTTCAAGGGGCTGGACCTCGCTACTCTGCGCGGCAAGGCGCTGCGCGAGGCGCGACGCCGCATCGGCATGGTGTTCCAGGAGTACAACCTCGTGGAACGGCTCACGGTGATGGAGAATCTGCTCTCGGGGCGCCTGGGTTACGTCTCCCCGTTCAATGCCTGGATGAGGCGCTACCCTGCCGATGACATCGGCACCGCCTGGGAACTGCTCGACACGGTCGGCCTCACCGCGTTCGCCAACCAGCGTGCCGACGCGCTCTCCGGCGGCCAGCGCCAGCGCGTGGGCATTGCGCGCGCGATCATGCAGCGACCGGAATTGCTGCTGGCCGATGAGCCGACCTCGTCGCTCGATCCCAAGACTTCGGTGGAGATCATGGAACTGCTCGCGGGACTCACGCAGGGCCGAGGCATTCCGGTGATTCTCAATATCCACAATGTGCCGCTCGCCCGCCGCTTCGCCGGCCACGTGATCGGCATGGCGGGCGGCAGGGTGGTGTATGACGGCGCGCCAGAGGGCCTGGACGACACCCACCTCAAGGAGATCTACGGTGGCGAGGACTGGCTGGAATAGTAGGGCGCCGGTCATGGCGTGCCATCCATGAATGCCGCGGTAACCGCCCGGCCGCCGGCCTTTGTGCCCAACTGGCCGGCGCGCATTGCGTGGATCGCGCTTGCCCTGTACGCGGGTTACGCGACCTCCATTCTGGATGTCAGTTGGGCGCGCTTCGTCACGGGAGTCGACAACGGCATCCGCTTCGTCGGCCGGATGCTGCCCCCGGAAACCGAAGCCTCCAAGATGACGCTGATGCTGCGCGGCATTTACGAGACGCTGGAGATCGCGGTGCTGTCCTCGGCGCTGGGCATCATGCTGTCCCTGCCGATCGGGCTGCTCGCGGCGCGCAACCTGATGCCGCCGTGGCTGACCTGGCCGACGCGGCTTTTGATCGCTCTGTGCCGCTCGTTTCACCAGGTGATCATCGCCATCCTCTTCGTCAAGGCGGTGGGCTTCGGCGCTCTGGCCGGGATACTGGCGCTGACGGTGGCTTCGATCGGATTCATCGCCAAACTCTTTGCCGAGGCAATCGAGGAGATATCGGCGAAGCAGCTCGAGGCCATCCGTGCCACTGGCGCCCCGTTCATGAACGTGATCCTCTATGGCGTGCTGCCGCAGGTATTGACTCGCTTCGTGGGGTTCGCCACTTACCAGTTCGACTCCAACATCCGCAATTCGACCATGGTCGGCATCGTCGGCGCCGGCGGCATCGGCGGCACCATGTTCGCAGCCTTCCAGAAATTCGACTATGACTACCTGCTGACCATTTTGCTGGCGATCATCGCCCTGATCATGGTGAGCGAATCACTGCAGAACTGGGTGAAGAAGGTCTACCAGTGAGCCTGCCGCCATCTGCCGCCACGTCAATGAGCCGGCGACAATGACGGTGGCGTCGCCCATCGAGCGCGAATGGCGGCGCCATACGCCGCGACAGCGCCTGGCGCGCTTCGCGCTTTACTTCGGCCTGGTCGCGGCCTGCGTGGTGAGCCTGCGCACCGTGCAGTTCGTCCCGGAGTTTCTCTACGACGCGCCCGAGCAGATGGCGGACCTGCTGCGGCGCATGTGGCCGATAGAATGGGCCCATTATCCCAAGGGCGTGCATGAGGCGTTGATCGAGACGCTGCACATTGCCACGCTGGGCACACTGCTTGCCATCGTGATGGCCGTTCCCCTGGGCCTGCTCGCGGCAAACAACATCACGCGCCACGTTGGCATCAACTATTTGGCCAAGCTGCTGCTGGTGTCTTCGCGCTCGGTGAATTCGCTGGTATGGGCGCTGTTGTTCGTCGCCATCTTCGGCCCCGGGGCGCTGGCCGGCACCATGGCGATCGCGTTTCGCTCCATCGGTTTTGTCGGCAAGCTGTTCGGCGAGGCCATGGAGGAGGCGCGCCAGGGGCCGATTGAGGCGCTCAGGAGCGCCGGCGCGCCGTGGGGCAGCATCTACCTCAAAGGCTACTGGCCGCAGGTAGAACCGGCGTTCTGGGCCATTGCGCTGTTCCGCTGGGACATCAGCGTGCGCGAGTCAGCGGTCCTGGGGCTGGTGGGAGCAGGGGGCATCGGCATGGCCATCGATTCGGCAATGAACCTGTTTCAATGGGAGCGCGTGGCGCTGATGCTGGTGGCGATCTTCGCGGTGGTGATCCTCGCGGAAATCGCGGTAACGTTTCTTCGCAAGAAAATCATCTGACCTCCGATTGGCCCGGTGCCGGG
This sequence comes from Betaproteobacteria bacterium, assembly GCA_016867955.1. GTDB lineage: Bacteria > Pseudomonadota > Gammaproteobacteria > Burkholderiales > SG8-39 > CAIYPG01. The sequence continues at coordinate 2,075 of VGIE01000167.1, read as the reverse complement.
CCCCTGAATCGGAACACCGCTTGCCCGAAGCCGAATCGCGCCATGCCGGCTTGATCGAGCGGCGTCTCTTATCTGCCGGTAAGCAGCAATCCGGCGAGTTCGCAGAAACCCGCCCCGCTGGCGGCATTGGTGACGTACTTTGGCTGGTGCTCCATGCTTCCGGAAAATTTCCGCACATTGGCGACCCCGACGGAGAGCGGGAATTTGCCGAACATCGGCGCGTCATTGGGTGAATCGCCGATGAACACGCAGCTACGCGCATCGGCATCGGCGTCGATGCCCAACTGCTCGCGCAGAAGCCTGAGCGACATCGCCAGTTTGTCGTAGTCGCCGAACCAGCCGTTGACGTGGATGGAACTGACTTTCGCGTTGAGGCCACGCTCGCGCATCAGCGCTGCGATGCGCTGCACGGCATCGGCGGGCAGGCGCGGCACGTCCTCGCAATAGTCGATGGCGAGGTCGGTCTCGCGGTAGGGCTGGTCGGCGGCGAGTGCGCTGCCCGGGACTTCGCGCAGGATCTCGCCGCCAATGGCGAGCAGTTCCCGGCGGCGGGATTCGCGTAGTGAGGCGCCCTCCGCATGGACACGCGTCATTCTGTGGCGCTTCCGGTCGTAGCAGAAATAAAACGCGCCGTTTTCGCCCACCACCCCTGCCACCGGCCACATGCGCGCGATATGGTCGCACCAACCGGCGGGGCGGCCGGTCACCGGCACCACGCGGATCCCGGCCAGGCTCAGGCGCTCCATGGCAGCGTAGGCGGCGGCGGTCAGATGCCCGTCGGTGGTGAGCGTGTCGTCGATGTCGCACAACATGACGGCGATCGCCGGCAGCGCGGCGGCGGGAATTTCCGTTACGGGTCGCATTGCCAGGTCAGGCTGGGTACCAGGTCACCGGCAGCGCATAGACCCCGTAGGTCGCGCGGTCCGACCGGAAACGCAGCGCTTCGAACGGCACCGCCAGCCTGAGCGTCGGGATGCGCTCGAACACCATCGGCAGGATCTCCGCGAGTTCCATGCGCGCCAGGCCCTGGCCCAGGCAGTGGTGTGCGCCGAAGCCGAGGGCGACCTGCTGGCGTGCATCGCGCGAGAAATCGAGTCTTTCCGGATCGGGGAAGGCCCGAGGGTCGTGGTTGGCGCCCAGCAGCGACAGCACGACGCCGTCGCCGGCGCGGATGGTGTGGCCGCCGATCGTGATGTCGGCCGTGGCCACGCGCGGCGAGAACAGGTGGAAGATGCTGTGCAGGCGCAGCAGTTCGTACACGGCATCGCCCACGTTGCCCGGGTTTCCGCGCAGCTGCCGCAGCGCCCGTGGGTCGAGCAGCAGGCTCAGCACGCTCAGTGCCGTCATGTTGGCCGTGCTCTCGTGCCCGGCGCTCAGCAGCGTGCGCACCACGCGCACCAGCTCATCGCGCGCCATGGCGCCGGGCCGCACCTGTTCGACGATGAGCCGGCCGATGAGGTCATCTTCGGGCTGGCGTTCCTTGCGCGCCACCAGCCGGTCGAGGTAGTCGAGTTCCTCGCGCGTGCCGCGCGCGGATTCCGCCGGGTCGAGCGACATCACCGCCGCCTCGAATCCGTGAAAGAGCTCGCGGTCTTCGTAAGGCACGCCCAGCAGCGCCGAGATGACCAGCGTGGGCAGCGGCAGCGCCACGCACTCGACGAAGTCCACCGGCGGCGTGCGCTTCAGCATCGCGTCGATCAGGCCATGACCGATGCGCCGCACCTCGGGCCGCAACGCCTCGACGCGCTCGGGCGAAAATTCCGCGGCCAGCATGCGCCGCTGCGCGGTGTGTTCCGGCGCATCGCGGCGCGGAAAGGTGCGCAGCGCGGGATTCGCGCCCGAGGGGCCGATGGGCGGGAAGCCGGGGCGGGTGGAGTCGGCGCTGATGCGTGCATCGGTCAGCAGCGCGCGCACGTCGGCGTGCCCGAGCACCAGCCAGACCGTCTGGCCGCCCGCCAGCCTGACCTGAGACACCGGGGCGTCCTGCAGGCGCCGGACGAGTTCCGGTGGCGGCCGCAGCGGGTGTTGGCGTGGGAAGGGAAAGGCGGGGAGCGGTTCGTTCACTCAGGCATCCT
>VGIE01000166.1 GCA_016867955.1 Betaproteobacteria bacterium | reverse complement strand
GCCCTTGCCGAGTGCCTCGCGCAGGTGACGCGCATTTTCGGGCGCCCGGCCTCCGCGCAGGCGCTGGTCTCCGGCCTGCCGGTCAAGGACAGCGGCCTCACGCCCGAAGTGTTCCTGCGCGCGGCCGACCGCGCCGGCCTGGGCGCACGCATGGTCAAGGCCGATCTGCAGCGCATTTCCAAGCTCGACCTGCCGGCTGTGCTGCTGCTCAAGGACCGCGGCGCCTGCGTGCTCGCGGCAAAGAACGACACCGAGGTAAGCATCGTCACCAGCGCCGGCCTCGAGCGCGTGGTGCCGCTGTCGGACCTGGCCGCCGACTACACCGGCACGGCGATCGCCCTGGCGCGCCTGCAGCGCTTCGAGGCCGGCACCTCGAGCGAGCGCATGCTGGCAACGCACCACTGGTTCTGGGGCACGCTGGCGCGCGCCTGGCCGATGTACGCCGAGGTCATCGCGGCGAGCATCCTTGTCAACGTGTTCGCCGTGCTGACGCCGCTGTTCACCATGAACGTCTACGACCGCGTGGTGCCCAACAAGGCCATCGAGACCTTCTGGGTGCTCGCGCTGGGCGTTCTCATCATCTGTGCGTTCGACCTCGGGCTGAAGCAGCCGCGCGGCTATTTCATCGACGTTGCCGGCCGGCGTGCCGACATCGCGCTGTCGGCGGGCCTGTTCGAGCAGCTCATGGGCATACGGCTGGATGCCGGCCGCCAGTCCGTCGGGTCGCTGGCCAACAACCTGCGCGAGTTCGAGTCGCTGCGCGAGTTCTTCACCTCGGCAACGCTCGTCGGGTTGATCGACCTGCCCTTCGTGCTGTTGTTCATCAGCGTAATCGGCTTTGTCGGCGGCTGGGACATGGCGCTGGTGCCGATCGTCGCCATTCCCGTGGTGGTCGCGGTCGGCGTGGCGCTGCAGGCGCCCCTGCGCGACCGCGTGAAGCGCGTGTTTATCGCCTCGGAAGCCAAGCACGCGACCCTGATCGAGACCTTGTCGGCCATCGAGACGGTCAAGGCGCTGGGCGCCGCCTCGCGCCAGCAGCGGCGCTGGGAAGAGGTGGTCGGCTATGTGGCCTCGGAGAGCCTGGGCACGCGGCTGATCTCGTCCTTCGCGGTGAATTTCTCCGGCTGGGTGCAAGGCATCGTCAGCGTGGCCATGCTGGCCGTCGGCGTCTATCTCGCCCACGACAACCTGCTCACCATCGGCGCGATCGTCGCCTGCACCATCATCGGCACGCGCGCCATGGCGCCGCTGGCGCAGGTGGCGTGGCTATTGACGCGCTACCACCAGTCGATGAGCGCGCTCGAAGCGCTGGAGAAGATCATGCAGGCGCCGCGCGAGCGCCCGAAGGACCGCAGCTTCATCCACCGGCCCTCTCTGACCGGCGAAATCCGCTTCTAGGACGTCACCTTCCGCTACCCGGGCCAGGAGCAGGACGCGCTGTCAGGGCTGAACCTTTCCATCAAGGCGGGCGACCGCGTCGGCGTCATCGGCCGCATCGGGTCGGGGAAGACCACGCTGGCCAAGCTGCTGGTGGCGCTCTACCAGCCGCAGTCGGGCTCGATCCTGGTGGACGGCACCGACACCCGTTCCATCGACCCTGCCGACCTGCGCCACGCCATCGGCTACGTGCCGCAGAACCTCGTGCTGTTCTCGGGCAGCGTGCGCGACAACCTCCAGATCGGCACGCGCGGCGTGGATGATGCCGCGATGCTGAAGGCCGCCGGCATGGCCGGGCTGCTCGACATCGTCAGCCGCCACCCCAAGGGCTTCGACATGCCGGTGGGCGAGCGCGGCGAGTCGCTTTCGGGCGGCCAGCGCCAAACCGTGGCGCTGGCGCGCGCGCTGGTCACCGATCCGCCCATCCTCGTGCTCGACGAACCCACGCACGCCATGGACCATTCGGCCGAGGAGCGTTTGAAGGCGCGCATGCTGGACGACATGCGCGACAAGACCATCATCATCACCCACCGCGAGTCGCTGCTGTCGGTGGTCAACACGCTGGTGGTGGTGGACGGTGGCAAGGTCGTTGCCGCGGGCCCCAAGGACGCGGTGGTCAAGGCCCTGTCCGAGGGCAAGATCAGGATGGCGCGATGAGCGATCCCGTGCGCAGGGACGACCGCAACGACGTCATCACAGACGTGGCGTCGCAGCCCTTGGACAAGCCGAAGGGCGCGCTGCTGCCGCCGATGTGGACCACCGAGGAGCTGTCGTTCGACGACGGCGGGCACAAGCGCATGCCCCATGTGCTGCTCGGGCTGGTCGTGGTGTTCTTCGGCGTTGCCATTGCCTGGGCCATGATCGGCGACATCGATGAAATCGCGCGTGCCGACGGCAAGGCCATCACCGCCAGCCAGACCCAGCTGGTGCAGAACCTCGAGGGCGGCATCATCACCAAGATCCTGGTGAAGGAGGGCGACCTGGTGCAGAAGGACCAGGTGCTGTTCCAGCTCGACGACTTCCGTTTTGCCTCGGCCTTCCGCGAGGGCCGGCAGGGCGAGCTCGGCCTGCGCGCCAAGGTGGCGCGGTTCACCGCCGAGGTCAACAAGACGCAGCCGGCCATGCCGGCCGAGGTGGTGACGGGCGCGCCGGGCCTGGCGCAGAACGAACTGGCCGTTTATCAGGCGCGCCAGCGCGACCTCGCCGGCAAGAACGCCGTATTACAGGGGCAACTGGTGCAGCGCCGCCAGGAAGTGGTCGAGCTGCAGTCGCGGCGCGACCGCACGCAGGAGCAGATCGAGCTGCTGCGCCGCGAGATCGCCATCACCGCGCCGCTGGTGAAGCAGGGCGCGGTGTCCGAGGTGGAGGTGCTGCGGCTCGAGCGCGACCTCACGCGCCTCCGCACGGATCTCGAGGCCGCGACGCTGGCCATCCCGCGCGCGCAGTCGGCCATCGAGGAGGCGCGCCGCAAGATCGATGACAACGAGTCGCAGTTCCGCAGCCAGGCGGCGGGCGAACTCTCGCTGGTGCGCAACGAACTGGCCAAGGTGGCCGAAACCGTGCCGGCGCTGCAGGACCGTTTTACGCGTACCCAGGTCCGCTCGCCCGCCAAGGGCATCATCAAGACCATCGCCAACAAGACGCCGGGGGGCGTGGTGCAGCCCGGCACGCCCTTCGCGGAGATCGTTCCGGTCGAGGATACGTTGCTCGTGGAGGCGCGCCTGCGGCCGCAGGACGTGGCCTTCGTCGCTGTGGGCCAGCCGGCCATCGTCAAGCTCGGCGCCTATGATTTCAGCATCTATGGCGGGCTCGAGGCAAAGGTCGAGCTGGTCAGCGCCGACTCCACCCAACCGCAGCCGCAGCAGGGCCATGGCACGGAGCCCTATTACGTGGTGCATGTGCGCACCACGAAGTCGGCCATCGAGCACCACGGCAAGGCGCTGGCGGTGATGCCGGGCATGACGGCCTCCGTGGACGTGCTTACCGGCCGCCGCACGGTCATGCATTACCTGCTGAAACCGATCAACAAGGTGCGCGAGCGGGCGCTGACTGAAAGGTAACGCGGGAGCAGTCGTGGGCGACGAACCGCAGTTCCGGACGATCACTGATTCGGACAGCGGCCTCGTCGCCTGGACCCATGTGATCTACGGCCTGCACGCGATCTCGGTGCTCACCGGCAGCCTGACCTCGGTGACCATCGTCAGCGCCTTCGTGTTCGGCTGGCCCTCGATCATCGCCGTCATCCTCAACTACCTGAAGCGTGACGAGGCGACAGGGAGCTTTCTCGCGACGCACTTCCGCTGGCAGATCCGCACCTTCTGGTTCGCGCTGGGCTGGTCGGTGCTCTCGGCGGCGCTGTTCATCACCCTGGTGGGCATTCCGCTGGCCATGGCCCTGATCCTCGGCGTGAGCATCTGGGTGGCCTATCGCGTCATCCGCGGCTGGATGGCGCTATTCGAGGGCAAGCCGATGCGCTTCGCCGACGATGCGCCGGCCACTGCCATGCAGGGGGATTCCTAGCGGACCTCGACGAGCCCAGCTTCGTCGGTTGAGAGGGCGCAGCGCTTCCCATCCACCCGGCGCAATTCGTAGCGCGCTTCGCGCCCCACCGCTGCGCCGATGGCACAAGCACGTGCAGGGCGACCTGCGTCCGCATCAGTTCCGGTCGTACACCCTGCGCAACAGCGCATCCTGCGCAGGCTGTCCTGCCGCCGCATTCGGGTGGTTGATCAGGAACACGATGATCTGCCGCCGGCCCAGGCGATCGAGCACGTAGCCGGCAATGGTGCGGGTATCGAACAGCGAGCCGGTCTTGATATGCGCCTGCCCAGCCACGCTGTCGTAGCGCAGGCGGCGCCGCATGGTGCCGTCCGAGGCCACCAGCGGCAGCGAGGCCATCAGCTCCGGCATCACGCTGCTCTGGAAGGCGGCGTCGAGCACGCGCGCAAGGTTCGCGGCGCTCATGCGCTCGAGGCGCGACAGGCCCGAGCCGTTCTCCAGCACCAGCTCCGGCGCTTCGATGCGCTTCTGCGCCAGCCAGGCCTTCACCACCTCCGCGGAGCGCCCGTTGCTGCCAGGCGGCTTCTGCAACTCGGCGGACAGCGTCAGGAACAGCTGCCGCGCCATGACGTTGTTGCTGTACTTGTTGATGTCGCGCACGATCTCGGACAGCGAGGGCGATTCCTGCGTGCAGAGCAGGCGTGCTGATGGCGTGGCCTGGCCGTCGCGCACCGAGCCGCGCAGCACGCCGCCCGACTCTTCCCAGATCTGCCGGAACACGCCGTGGACGTAGGCTGGATGGCCGAGCAGCGCGATGTTCCAGCTGCGCTCGCCGCAGCTGGCGGGATAGAGGCCGCTGAACGCCACGCGTGCGCCGGTCGCGCCGTTCTGGATGTCGGCCTTGAGCCGGGTGCGCCAGTCGTTGCAGGGGCCCTCGACAATGCGTACCGATTGCGCCAGTTCCAGTTGCGCGGGTCGCGGCTCCGCGAGCACCTGCACGACGCCGCGCTCTCCATCGGGGGAAAAAGTAAAGCGCACCGACTTGAAATTCACCAGCAGCGCGTCCGGCCCGACGTTGTAGGGGCGCAGCGGCTCGGCGTCGAAGCGTGCGGCGTCGTGCTCGCCAGCGTCGAAGTAGGTGCGGTCGAGCACCAGGTCGCCGCGGATCTCGCGCAGGCCGCGGGCGCGCAGCGCGCGCACGAACAGCCAAAGGCTTTCCAGGGTGAGCTTGGGGTCACCGCCGCCCTTGAGCACGAGATCGCCTTCCAGCACGTCACCGGCCATCGGACCGCCGGCGAAGGCCCGTGTTTTCCACTGGAAGTTCGGTCCCAGCAGTTCCAGCGCGGCATATGTCGACACCAGCTTCATGGTGGACGCCGGGTTCAGCGCGCGCGTGGCATTCAGCGCCAGCGACGGACGGCTGACGCCGACCTCCTGCACGACGATGCCCACGGCAGTCAGCGGTATGCCCGCCGACTTGAGATGAGCGGCGACGTCGGGCGGCAGGCGGTCTTCGACCGCTCCCGCGGTACCGTTGGCGATGCAGGCCGCGACGACAAGAGGCATGGCGATGGCGTGGCGCCATGCCGGTGCGCGACGTTCGGCGAAAGTGAACACTCTGAACGCTGCCTGGAAAGAGGGTCGGCGCAGTATAGCGCGCGCCCTTTCATGGCCCCGCTGTCGCCGCTTGGGGAGCGTTCGAGGGAACGCCCGCCAGACGCCCGGGATCAGGGGATCGCGAAAGGCGCATCTGCCAGGACGGGCCCCTCGCCGCGTCAGAAGCCCGACCGCGGCAGATGGCACCGCAGGTTGTGCAGTTGCTGTTCCAGGTCGTCGATGCGCTCGAGCGGCGTGA
>VGIE01000165.1 GCA_016867955.1 Betaproteobacteria bacterium | reverse complement strand
GCGGAAGCGGATTGGCAAGTATTCCGGGCGTGAACGAACGGGAACCACGGAAAACAACAGCATGCATGCGACCCTTCCCCTGCTGGAAGTCACCGACTTCCCGCCCATTGCCCGCCGTGGCGTCGATACCCTGCAGGTCAACCTGGGTTACACCTGCAACCAGTCCTGCCTGCACTGCCATGTCAACGCCGGTCCGACCCGCACCGAGCAGATGGATGCCGACACGGTCGGCAGCGTGCTTGCCTACCTCGAGGCCGCCCGTGTCGGCACCCTCGACCTCACGGGCGGCGCCCCCGAGCTCAACCCGCACTTCCGCACCCTGGTGACGCACGCGCGAGCGCTGGGCGCGACGGTCATCGACCGCTGCAACCTCACCATCCTTGCCGAACCGGGCCAGGAGGACCTGGCGGAGTTCCTCGCCGCCCAGAAGGTTCAGATCGTCGCCTCGCTGCCGTGCTACAGCGAGGAGCTCGTGGACCGCCAGCGCGGCAAGGGGGTGCACCAGGCCAGCATCAGCGGCCTGCGCCGCCTCAATGCGCTGGGCTACGGCAGGCCCGGCTCGGGCCTGGAGCTCCACCTCGTCTTCAACCCGCAGGGCCCGTCCCTGCCGCCGGCGCAGCAGGCGCTGGAAGCCGATTACAAGCGCGAGCTCGGCAACCAGTTCGGCATCGTGTTCAACCGGCTGCTTACCCTGGCCAACATGCCCATCGCGCGCTTCGGCTCCACGCTGATCTCCAAGGGCCAGTTCAATGCCTACATGACGCTGCTGCGTGACAGCTACCGCCAGGAGAACCTCGATGCGGTGATGTGCCGCACGCTGCTGTCGGTGGACTGGATGGGCCGGGTCTATGACTGCGACTTCAACCAGATGCTCAACCTGCCGCTGCAGCGCAAGGGTGGCGGGCCCACGCATCTCGCCGAGCTGACCGGTCGTGACCTGTCGGGACACCCCATCGTGGTGAAACAGCATTGCTTCGGCTGCACCGCAGGGCAGGGGTCGAGCTGCGGCGGCGCGCTGGCATGATCGAGGCGCAGTTCTCGACGCTGTTCTGGGGTTTCCTCGTGGTGTACGGCGCAGTGATGTACGCGCTGTCGCCACGAGCGCTGACGCTCTCCAGCTTCTACCGCGGCACCGACAATGCGGGGCGCCCGGCCAGCGAATGGGCCCTGACCTGCAGCATCTTCATCAGCTGGATCTTCGCCAAGTCCGTGACCAACGCCGCCAACCTTGGCGCCAGCCACGGCGTGGTGGGCGGGCTGGCCTACGCCACTTACTGGCTGTCCATACCCCTGGCCGGCGCGGCCATCTACTGGCTGCGCACGCGCCATGGCGCACAGGGCCTGGTGCCCTTCATCATCCAGCGCTACGGCCGCGCCGCCGCGCTGGCGTTTTCCGCGGCGATCCTGGTGCGTCTGTACAACGAAATCTGGAGCAACACCTCGGTGGTTGGCGCCTATTACGGCGCGCCCGGGAGCGGCAGCTTCATTGGTGCGGCGCTGCTCTTCACGGCGGTGACTCTGTTCTACAGCCTGAAGGGCGGCCTGCGCAGTTCGATCGTGACCGACTTGATCCAGGCCGTGCTGTTCGTCGGTGTGCTCGGCGTCGTGCTGGCAGTGGTCCTGCCCGCGCATGGCCTGCCGGCGCTGATGTCGGTGGGGGACTTTCGCCTCGATGCCGGACTCGACCTGCTGCTGGTGGCGCTGCTGCAGGTGGTGTCCTATCCGTTTCACGACCCGGTGCTGACCGACCGCGGCTTCATCACGGACGAGAAGCGCATGCTTCGCGCGTTCATCGTTGCCGGCGTGGTGGGATTCGTCTGCATCCTCGCGTTCAGCCTGGTCGGCGTGCACGCCAGGCTGGAGGGCTTGCCCGGCGGCGACAACATGCCCGGCGCGGTGGCGCGTGCATTCGGTGTCCTGCCATACCTGCTCATGACCGCCATCATGGTGGTGGCTGCCGGCTCCACCATCGACTCCACCTTCGCCTCCATCGCGAAATCGGTCGGCTACGAGCTGCCGCTGCTGGCGGGCCGGGACTCCGGCAGCCATGCCATCCGCACCGGCATGTGGACGATGGTGGCCTTCGCGGTGCTGGGGAACCTGCCGATGATCGCCGGGACCGACATCCTCAAGGCCACCACGGTGAGCGGGACCATGGTGATGGGCCTGGCGCCGGTCTTCCTGCTGGCCCCGCTGGTGCGCCATTCGCCGTGGAGTTTTCACCTGGCCTTCTGGCCCGGATTCACGCTCGGACTCCTGCAGGCACTCGGCCACATTCCCGCCTCCTGGGCCATCGGCAGCGGGAAGTACGCCATCCTGCTCGGCACCAACCTCTACGGCCTGATCATCTGCTGCGCCGGTTTCCTGCTCCCGGTGTTTTTCGGCCGCATCCTTGCACGACCATCCGGCAATCCCGCGTGAGCCACGAACCGGGGCGCAGCTGCCCGATCTCCTACCGCTACGAACCGCGCACGCTGGCACGCGCACCCGACCTGCACGCCGAGACCCTGTTGATCGCGGGCGGCATCTACGGCAACCGGCACGCGCTCGTGGCGCTGCACGCGCTTGCAGCCGAGGAACCGGGCGGCGCCACCGTCGTCTGCAACGGCGACTTCCACTGGTTCGACATCGATGCCGCGGCATTCGCCGAGGTCAACCAACTGGCACTTGCCCATCCGGCGCTGCGCGGCAATGTCGAAACGGAAATCGCCTTGCCTGAGGATGACGCCGGCTGCGGCTGCGCCTACCCGGGCTGGGTTGGCGACGCCGAGGTGGCGCGCTCGAACGCCATCCTGCGGCAACTGGCCGGCATCGCACGTGGGGACGACGCGGCCACCGCCGACCTCGCGCGCCTGCCGATGAACCTGGTTGCCGAGGTGGGCGGCGAGCGCGTGGGCATCGTGCATGGCGACGCGTCGTCGCTGTCCGGCTGGGATTGCTCGCAGGAGGTCCTGCGCGACGCGCCTGAACGCACCGCCCGGCAGATTGATGAGGCCGGCGTGCGGGTTCTCGCGACCAGTCACACCTGCCTGCCGGTGCTGGCCGGGTTCTCCCTGCCACTAGGCCGCGCCGTGCTGGCCAACAATGGCGCCGCCGGCATGCCGAATTTTGCCGGCACACAATTCGGCATCGTGACACGGGTTTCGGTCAGGCCGGCGCGAGAACGGCTCTACGGCACCACGGCCGAAGGGTTGTTCGTGGATGCGCTCGCGCTGCGCTACGACCAGGACGCCTGGCTGCAGGCGTTCGAGCGCTGGTGGCCGCAGGGCAGCGCGGCCCACCTGTCCTACCACCGCCGCATCGTTGCCGGGCCGGACTACCTGCCTGCACAGGCGATGCGCGCATGAACAAGACGCGCTGGCTGATCGCGGTTCTGGGCGCTGCATTGTTCGCAGCGTACCTTGTCCTTGACCTCGGCAAGTACCTGGACCTTGCCTTCCTGAAATCCCAGCAGCAGGCGCTCGAAGGGCTTTACCGGTCCAACCCGCTGGCGGTCGCCGGCAGTTTCTTCCTGGCCTATGTCCTGCTGACAGCGGCCTCCATCCCGGGGGCCGCGGTCATGACCCTGCTGGCCGGCGCCCTCTTCGGCCTGGCGTGGGGCACGCTGCTGGTGTCCTTTGCCTCCTCGATCGGTGCAACGCTGGCGTTTCTCGCCAGCAGGCTGTTGTTCCGCGACGTTGTGAAGGCACGCTTTGGCAGCCAGCTCGCGGCCATCGACGCCGGACTGGCGCGCGATGGTGCCTACTTTCTCTTCGCGTTACGACTTGTGCCGGCCTTTCCGTTCTTTCTCATCAACCTTCTCATGGGCCTGACAGGCATGCGCAGCCTGACCTTCTACTGGGTGAGCCAGCTCGGCATGCTGGCGGGGACGCTGGTGTACGTGAATGCAGGCACGCAGCTGGCGCGCGTCGAATCGCTGGCCGGTCTTGCCTCTCCGGTCCTGTTGGGCTCCTTCCTGCTCCTGGGCGTCTTTCCGCTGGCGGCGCACAAGTGCGTCGATGCAATGCGGGCGCACAGGATTTACGCGCCCTGGGCGCACCGGCGTCCGCGACGGTTCGAGCGCAACCTGGTGGTCATCGGCGCAGGCTCGGCGGGCCTGGTGTCCGCCTACATCGCCGCCACCGTGAAGGCCGGCGTCACCCTGGTCGAGAAGCACCGCATGGGCGGGGACTGCCTCAACACCGGCTGCGTACCCTCCAAGGCGCTGATCCGCTCGGCGCGCATCGTGGCGCAGGCGCGGCGCGGCCGCGAGTACGGATTGACGTCGGTTGCCGTCGAGTTCTCTTTCGCCGACATCATGGACCGCGTACGACGGGTAATCGCCGCCATCGAGCCGCATGATTCGGCGGAGCGCTATGCCGCACTCGGGGTCGAATGCCTCCCCGGCGAGGCGCGCATCGTTTCCCCGTGGGAAGTGGAAGTGCGCATGACCGGTGGTGGCACACCGGGAGGCACGCGACGCATCACCACCCGCGCCATCGTCATCGCGGCGGGCGCCCGACCCTTTGTGCCACCCATCCCCGGCATCGACGAAGTCGGCTGCCTCACCTCGGGCACGCTGTGGGACCTGCGCGAGCTGCCCGCGCGCCTGGTGGTGCTCGGCGGCGGACCGATCGGCTGCGAGCTCGCGCAATGCTTCGCGCGCCTCGGATCCCAGGTCAGCCAGGTGGAGATGCTGCCGCGGCTGCTGGCGCGCGAAGACCCTGATGTGTCGGCGCTGGTGGAGGCACGCTTCCGCGCCGAGGGCATCGATGTGCTCACCGGGCACCGCGCGCTGCGTTTCGCCGTCGAGGCCGGCGAGAAGGTGATCTATGCCGAACACGACGGGCGCGAGAAACGCATCGTCTTCGATGTGCTGCTGTGCGCCGTGGGCCGGGTCGCCAATACCGAAGGCTACGGCCTGGAGGAGCTGGGCATCGGGATTAACAAGATGCGCTGCGTGGAAAGCGACGCCTTCATGCGCACCTCGTACCCCAACATCCTCGTCTGCGGCGATGCCGCCGGGCCCTACCAGTTCACCCATACCGCCGCGCACACCGCCTGGTACGCCGCGATAAACGGGTTGTTCGGCCCTTTCTACTCCGCCCGCGCCGATTTCTCCGTCATTCCCTGGGCCACCTTCACCGAGCCCGAGGTGGCACGCGTCGGCCTGAACGAGACCGAGGCCACCGAACGCGGGATCGCGTTCGAAGTGACGCGCTACGACCTCGCCGATCTCGACCGTGCCATCGCCGACGGCGAGGCATGCGGCATGGTCAAAGTGCTCACGGTCCCGGACAGCGACCGCATCCTCGGCGCCACCATCGCAGGCGAGCACGCCGGCGAGCTCATCGGCGAGTTCGTGACTGCAATGCGTAATCGCCTCGGCCTCTACAAGTTGCTCGGCACCATCCATATCTACCCGACGCTGATGGAAGCCAACAAGAACGCCGCCGGGGCACGGCGGCGCGCACAGGTGACCGTGGGACAGCGGGAGTTCCTGGCCGTGCTCCACGCCTGGCGCCGCAGCGATGGCAGCCTGCTGCAGCTGGTCCGCCATCTGCCGGCACTGGTCACGGACCGGCGCAAGGCACATCCGGCAGGTTAGCCCGGACGATCATGCGCGCGCTCGCCCGCATTGCCGCCCTGCTCGCCGCCACAGTGCTCCCCAGCGTTGCGGCAGGCCCAACGCGCGCCGCCTTCGATCACTCGCACTGGCCTGAATGGTTTTTTGTGCCAGGTTCATTGACGCACTTTTCTGCAGAGCGGCCGCTTGTTCCAAGACGGGTGGTTGCGGGTTGATCGCCACAGGTGCCGGTGGTCGGTAGCC
>VGIE01000164.1 GCA_016867955.1 Betaproteobacteria bacterium | reverse complement strand
CTCGACCAGCACGCGCGCCGACGCGCCGCGGCCGACGCCGATACAGAGATCGCTGGCCTCGAGCAGCGGGCCGGCGCCATTCACCGCCGGCCTCCGCTGCCGGGGCGCGCCAGCAGCGCAATCAGCGCCGGTACGCCGATCAGGGCGGTGACCACGCCCACCGGCAGTTCCACGGGCGCAGCGGCCGAGCGGGCCACGGTATCGGCCAGCGTTAGCAGGGCGCCGCCGAGCAGGGCGCCCAGCGGGAGGAGCAGCCGGTGGTCGTGCACGCCTGTCAGCCGCAGCAGGTGCGGCACCAGCAGGCCGATGAAGCCGATCGATCCGCCGATCAGCACCGCGGCCACCGTCGCACCGGCGGCCACCACGAACAGCGACAGTTGGATTGCGGTCACAGGCACGCCGAGCGAGCGCGCCTTGTCGTCGCCGAGCGCCAGCACGTTGAGCGCGCCCGCCTGCGTGAGGGCAATTGCACCCGTCACGGCCAGCACCGCCCACGCCGCGGCATTGCCCGACCCCGCGCCGGACAGGTCGCCGAGCAGCCAGAACAGCATGCCCTGCACCTGCGCGGCGGGCGCCAGTGTCAGCATCAGTCCGACCAGCGCGCCGAATCCCGATGAGAACGCCACCCCGGCCAGCAGTACGCGGTAGGTGTTCCAGCCGCCGCTGAATGCGAAGGCCAGCACGAAGGCCGATGCCACGCAGGCGCCGCCGAGGGCGAACAGCGGCGCTGCGGCAGCCAGGCCCAGCAGCAGCGCGCCCAGCGCGCCGACGGCGGCGCCGCCCGACACCCCGAGGAGAAAAGGGTCGGCCAGCGGGTTGCGCAGCAGCACTTGAAGCAGCGTCCCTGCCAGTGCCAGCAGTGCACCGCAGGCAAAGGCGGCGGATGCACGCGGCAGGCGCAGCAGGAGAACCACGTCGCGCTCCAGCGCATCGCCACGGCTGGCGAGGATATCGAAAAGGTGGGCGGGCGAGAGCGTCCTTGAACCCAGGCTCAGCGCGGCTGCCATGGAAAGCAGCGCCAGCGCAATGACGCCAATGACGACCGCGAGCCTGCGCTGCGCCCCAATGCGCTGCGCGGCGTTTGGCTGCGCTGCGCCCGGGCTCATCGATCGGCCGTCATGTGAGGGGCGCCTGCGGCTAGCGGAGGCTGATCACGGGCCAGCCGCGCTGGCCAGCCAGCGCGCGCAGCGAGTCGTCGGGATCGACGGCGATGGGGCGACTGACGCGCTCGAGCAGCGGCAGGTCATTGCGCGAGTCGCTGTAGAACCAGGTGGCGCCGAAATCCTCCCAGCGGCGCGACCGGCGCGCCAGCCATTCCTCCGTGCACGTTATCTTGCCGGCCTGAAAGCAGGGCGTTCCGGCCGGCCGCCCGGTGAAGCGGCCCTCGAGTTCCTCGAGCTCGGTTGCGATCAGGTGGCTGACGCCGAACTCGCGCGCGATGGGCGCGGTAACGAAGGAGTTGGTGGCCGTGACGATGACGCACAGGCTGCCCTTGTCGATGTGCTGCGCGACGAGCTTCCTTGCCGGCGTGCCGATCATCGGCCGCACCTTCAGATCCATGAACTCGGCGTGCCAGCGGTCGAGCTGGTCACGCGGGTGGGCGGCCAGCGGCGCAAGCTGGAAATCGAGGAACCGCAGGATGTCGAGGGCGCCGGCCTTGTACTGGCGGAAGAATTCGTCGTTCTTCGTCTCGAAATCCGGCCCGTCGACGATGCCCTTCTCGATCAGGAAGCGCCCCCATTCGTGGTCGCTGTCGCCGGCGAGCAGCGTGTTGTCGAGGTCAAACAGGACCAGGTCCACTCAGCGGCTCCCTGGAGAATCGTGCTGCAGCATCGTCGAATCCCTTAGAGGTCAATTCACGGTTGAGGGGATTCTCCCTCATGCTCCCCGGCGTCGGGGTCCATATCGGCAAATCGGGAATGGTCCCCTCATTTCATGACAATTGAAAACGAAGAATCCCGTCCAGAGTGCCTGTAACGCCAATCATTATATCGTTACTGGTATAGGACATGATTGTTGACAGGCGATGTAGCGCTCATGTCCGTGGGGACGCGGGTCGTTGCTCGAGCGAGCGGAGGACTTCGCGCAGCAGCGGCAGCGTCAGTGGCCGCTTGCGTTCGAGCGACACGCGGTCCAGGGTTGCGACGACGGCCATCTGGGTGCCCATATCGCGCGTGACATGGGTGAGCAGGTACTCGATCAGTTCGGGTAACAGCGCGAGCCCGCGGCGGCGTCCGTGCTCGCTGAGGGCCGCAGCCTTCTCCTCGTCGGTCAGCGGCTCGAGTCGCATCACCACGCCGGCCCCGAGGCGCGTGCGAAGGTCTTCCCGCAACGGCAATTCCGCCGGCGGGCGTGCCCCCGAGGTGACCAGCGTTCCGTTGCCGGTGCGGATGCGATTGTAGAGATCGAACAGGGCCAGTTGTCCCACCATGTCCAGCCCGTCGACGTCATCGATGGCGACCCGCTGGTCGCCATCGCCAGCATCGATGCTCTCGCCGGCATGGACGTAGCGGGCCGCGTGGCCCTGCCGTTGCGACTCGGCCACGAAGGCGTGCAGCAGATGGCTCTTGCCGCTGCCGCGCGGTCCCCACAGATAGATGAAGCGCTCGCCGAGTTGCAGGGGCTGAACGGCGTGAAGCGCAGACGGCGGGGCGGTCCTCGGCAGGAAGTCCTTCACCTGCACTGCGTGCAGCAGCACCGCCTGCGCTGCGGCGTTGCGCGCCGGGAAGAAACTGTCGAACGTGGGTTCGGGCGGTGGCGCGAGTTCGAGTGCCAGTTGCTGCACTAGTGTCCTGTTGGGCAAATGCGCTGCATGAGTGTAGCGGCGAAGAAACACCGGGGATGAAACTTGGCCGTGTTCGCGTCCAGGCCAGGCGCGCGAAGAGACGGGGTTGGGTACCCGGTGACGAGCGTAACGACGCATGGGCGCGAACCGGTCGGGTTTTGCGAGTTAATCGCGGAACAGGACACTAGGGCCGCCCCTTATAGAATCTGCTGCCCAGGTAGCGCTGCCGTAACTGGCGCAGGAGGACCAGCAGCACTGCACTGGCCGGCAGCGCGAGCAGCAGCCCGAAAAAGCCTAACACCTGCCCGAAGGCGAGCAGGGCGAAGATCACCGCGACCGGGTGCAGCCCGATGCGCTCGCCAACGAATTTCGGCGTGATGAAGTTGCCCTCGATCGCCTGGCCGGCGATAAACACCGCCCACACCCAGGCCAGGCCGGTCCAATCGGAGAACTGCATCACCGCGGACAGCGTGGCCAGCACGAAGCCGGTCGCCGCCCCGACATAAGGCACGAACACCAGCACGCCGGTGATGATGCCGATGGGAAGGAAGAACTCCAGTCCGGTCAGCCACAGGCCCAGCGTGTAGGAGCAGCCCATCACCAGGATCACCAGGATCTGCCCGTGCAGGTACTGCGCCAGCGCCTGGTCGGCTTCGGCAATGAAGCCTGTCACGCGCTCGTGCCAGAGGCGCGGAATGAGGTCGTCGATGCGCGCGAGCATCGGCTCCCAGTCGCGCATCAGGTAGAACTGCACGACCGGCACCAGCACGGCAGTGGCGAACACGCCCAGCAGGCCGAGGCCGCCGATGTGCAGCGAGGCCAGCAGCTTCATGCCCAGGCCATCCGCGCCCCGCACCCAGTCGGCGACCCATTCGCGCACGCTGGCCGAGTCAAGGCTGATCGCGACGCCGGCGTGCTGCCGTATCCAGGGCGCGAGGCTGGCGTTGGCGCGGTCGAGGAAGCCGGGCAGTTCGCGCACCAGCAGCGTGATCTCCTTCACGAACAGCGGCAGCACTGTCAGCACGAACAAGGCGATCAGCAGCGCTTCGAGCAGCATGACGAGGATGACGGCGAGCGTGCGGGGCATGCGGCGGCGGCCCAGCCACAGCACCAGCGGCTGGCAGATGTAGGCCAGGATGCCGGCGAGGAAGAACGGCGTGAGCACCGGCGCCAGCGCGTACAGCAGCACCAGCACCGCAGCTGCGAGCGCCAGCCATGTCAGTTTGCGGTAGTCGGCTTGGTCGATCGGCATGGGTTGCGGAATTCGGCGGTAAAATCCGTCTGCAGTTCGCGATTCTGACTTTCGGGGGCCAATTCGGAATAGACTGCATGGCCCTTGATGAAGGGGAGCATGAGCGAATGTCCCCTCAAATCGAAACAAGCTCACATTGTAACCGCCCATCCAGCGAGCCATCCCATCTTGAGCACTTCGCCCGAATCCACTGATTCCGCCGCCGCGGCCGCCCCGCTGTCCTATCGCGCCGCGGGCGTCGACATCGTTGCGGGCGACGCGCTGGTCGAGGCCATCAAACCCTTGGCCAGGCGTACCATGCGCCCGGAGGTGCTGGCGGGCATCGGCGGCTTCGGCGCGCTGTTCGAGATCTCGAAAAAATATCGCGAGCCGGTGCTGGTGTCGGGCACCGACGGCGTCGGCACCAAGCTGAAGCTGGCGTTCCGGCTCGACCGTCACGACACCGTCGGCATCGACCTTGTCGCCATGAGCGTCAACGACATCCTGGTGCAGGGTGCCGAACCGCTGTTCTTCCTCGATTATTTTGCCTGTGGCAAGCTGGACGTGGCGCGTGCCACCGACGTGATCAAGGGCATTGCGCGTGGCTGCGAGCAGGCTGGCTGCGCGCTGATCGGCGGCGAGACCGCGGAAATGCCCGGCATGTATCCGGAGGGCGAGTATGACCTTGCGGGCTTCGCCGTCGGCGTCGTCGAGAAGTCGGCCATCATCGACGGGCGGGCCATCCGTCCCGGCGACGCGGTGATCGGCCTTGCCTCCAGCGGCGCCCACTCCAACGGTTACTCGCTGGCGCGCAAGATCCTCGACCGCGCGAACGTTGACCTGGCCGCGGATTTCCACGGCAGGCCGTTCGCCGACGTCCTGTTCGAGCCGACGCGCATCTACGTCAAGCCGCTGCTGGCGCTGATGCGTGCCATGCCGGTCAAGGGCCTCGCGCACATTACCGGCGGCGGCCTGGTGGAGAACGTGCCGCGCGTGCTGCCGGACGAGGTAGCCGCGCTGCTCGATGCGTGTGCCTGGCCGCGCCCGCCGCTGTTCGACTGGCTGCAAAAGGAAGGCCGGGTCGCCGACGACGAGATGCACCGCGTATTCAACTGCGGCATCGGCATGGTGCTGGTGGTCGCTCCTGAGCACGCGGATGCGGCGCTGTCGCAGTTGCGCGGTGCAGGCGAGGCGGCGTACAGGATCGGCAGCATCGAGGCGCGCAAGCCCGGCGAGGCGCAGACGCGGGTTACGCCGCGCTGAGAGTCCGGGAAACACAGCTGCCGAGGCCGCGCGCCCGGGCCCCGGCCGGCGTGACGGCCCGGTCCCGTGCTAGAGTGCCCCGGTGGCTGGCTTAGTGTCACGCAGTACCTTTGTATGCGTTGGGAGAGGAGCGGTGAGCATGGGTGCTGTTGGCGGCAGCGTCACCAGTCCTGTTGCAGGCGCGTGCCTTGCCGTGGCGGCGCCGGCTCGCCTGGCTTCGCTCGTTTTCCTGCTGCTGTCGTTGGTGGCGGCCCACGCGCTCGCCATTCCTGCCGGCCCCCCAGGTGCGCGGCGGCAGCGCCACCATCACCACGGCGGGCCCCGCGATGACTGTGACCAGCCCGCAGGGCGCCGTGATCGACTGGCAGAGCTTCGCCGTCGGCGTGGGCGAGACCGTGCGTTTCGTGCAGCCCAAGGGCAGCACTGTCATCAACCGCGTGAACGGCGGCGCCATGGCGATCAATGGCAGCGTGCAGACCAGCGGGCGCGTGCTGTTCCTGCAGCACGGTTCGGTCTCGGGCGCCAGCGTC
>VGIE01000163.1 GCA_016867955.1 Betaproteobacteria bacterium | reverse complement strand
CGAAAGATACGGGGGGTTGCTTACGGCGGATGCCCACGCGATTGGAATGGACATTGCATGCGGCGGCTGGTTCGCGCGGGCAAGGAGGGCTACCATGCTCCGCGGAAGACTCTTATGGCGGCGCAGGCGTTCACACGCGGGTTAGCGCAAGCACAGGCCTGCACCGATGCCTCTCGGATCAGTATTTGGGCCGGTCTAAGGTCCCGGTTCGAACCTAATCACTTCTTCAAGAGCGAGTTCCACCGGGCCAGAGAAGCCTTCATCATCTCTGGCGTGTAGTGCGTCAGATCGACCGCGGCGACAGTCCTGGAGTCGATTGAGCCCGGAACCCCGATGGGGCTACTGACTTCACCATTTCCGGCCCACGACGTCTGGCCTGCGGGGGACATCATGAAATCCATGAAGACCATTGCCGCATTCGGTCGTTTGGACCAACTCACGACCACGCCAGCGTAGGAAGTTCCTATGCTGGGGTTGGGAACCACCATTCTCATAGGAGCACCCTGCCTGATCAGCGGGCCGAGAATGGTCGGAATAGTGAAACCAACGAACGAAATCTCCCCGGCTATGGCAGCCTGCGTCATCGGCAATGACGACACATAGACCCTCGGACTTTGTGCCGCAATCTTTGCCAGGAAGTCGACGCCCTGTGTTTTCAACAGCCAGTCATACCAATACATCAGGACTTCAGCATTGGGCTCAATTATTCCAATCTTTCCCTTGAACTCCGGTTTGAGCAGGTCCTGGTAACCGGTCACTGGAGTCTTGACAAGATTGGTGTTCACCGCCATTACAAATGGCTCCGCCGCGAGAAGTGGCGCGACGCCGTTCGCAATGTGCTGCGCAGGCCAATTGGCATTGGCTGGTCCGACGGGAGCCTTGAAGGAGTTTTTCAAAACTTCTTCAGCAATCCAGACGAGTTCAGGTGTGATGACCGCATCGGCACCATCTGTGCCGCTCTGGCGCTCTTGCTCGAGCGCGATTCGCGCCGGCGCGCCCACCAGTCGCCGATACTCCAACTCGATCCGCGGATACTGCTTTGAGAAAGCAGCCTTGTATTGAGCGCCGACAGCAATGGCCGGACCACCGTAGATTACGACCTTTCCTTCTGCATTCGCCGCAGCGACAACCTTGGCCCAGTCGGATGGAGGGATGCTGGTGAAGGCGCGTTGCCCGAACACGCTCGCGGAAAGCACCATTGTCGCGACGGAGACGAATGCAAGGGCAAAATTCTTGAGCGGCTGTTTCATTTTCCCCTCCTGGCAAGAATTCCGTACCGGAAACCACATTGAAGTCGCGCGCCGAAAGATCACGCATATCATGATCTGCCGCGTGAACCAGCCAGCGAGAATCAGTATGCCCTTCTCGGAAACGAGTGCAACCAGCATGGCAATTTCTTCATGCAATGGTGATGGCAATTCGGCGAGGCGCGCCTACAATCAACCCGTGGCGTGCGTTCGGGTATGCGGAAACATTCAATCGGGGTGAATTGAAATGAGCCGAACTTACAATGCAATCGATTCAGATGCCCACGTTCTCGAGCCGGGCGACCTGTGGGAGAAGTACCTCGAGGTCAAGTATTCGAACCGTGCACCGGGCCTGATCACCAGGCCCGACGGGAAGGAGATTTTCCGGGTTGAGGACAACGTCTATCTGGACCTCAGCGAGCGACAAGAAGAGGCGTTTGCGATGGCCGGTGGCCTTGGTATGCGGGAAGGCATCAAGCCAAGCAGTAACTCCTATCTGTCCGGCAAACCTGGTGGATTCGACCCTCACAAGCGCATTCCCGACATGGATGCGGAGGGGATTGATGCAGCGTTTCTTTTCCCGTCGCTGGGCCTATTCCTTGGCGGAATGCAAGATACCCAGCTAGCCGCGGCGGCATGTCGGGCATACAACCGCTGGCTGGTGGACTACTGTGCGCCATATCCGGATCGGCTATTCGGGGTTGCGATGATTCCTCTGCAATCAACCGCCGACGCAGTGAAGGAGATCGCCTTCGCTGCGACGGAGCTGGGGATGCGGGCGGGGTTCATCCGCCCGAATCCATACTTGAACCGGCCGTTGCATCATCCGGACAATGATCCCGTATGGCAGGCGGCGCAGGACCATGACTTTTCCATCGCCGTGCATGGATCTGCGTCCAAGACCATGACGCGATTGGGCGAAGACCGCTTTACCTCAGGATCCGCAGTCATTCAATGCACATCGCACGCGCTCGAAATGCAAGCGGCGGTAGTCAGCTTCGTAATGTGCGGAATTTGCGACCGATTCCCGAGATTGCGCGTCGGCTTCTTGGAGGCGGGAGGGGGGTGGATTGCTGGCTGGCTTGATCGCATGGACCGATTTTTCGACGATAAGGGCATGAACGACACGGGCCTGACCACGAGGCCAAGCGAGATTTTCAGGCGGCAGTGCTTCATCTCCTTTGAGCCCGTGGAGAAGTCGTTGCCCCTGCTTGCCGATTTCATTGGTCGCGGCAATATCCTTTGGGCCACCGACTATCCCCACGCAGATGGCTTCACTAATGCCCCGGGCTTGCTTCGCGAACTTCATATGGCGCCAGAGCTGCTCAAGGACATCATGGTGCTGGGTGCGAAGCGGTATTACGGGCTGACCTGAATCGTTCGCGGGAACATCCAAGGCGCGCATTCTTGGCGTTGATGATATTCGCCGTTGAACGAAGAGGTCATTCGGGATCGAGCGTGTAAACTTCAATCCCATATGATCGACACTCCTGTCCTCGAAGCCCGCGGCATCAACGCCTGGTATGGCGCGAGCCACGTCGTGCGCGACGTAAACTTCGTGGTGAATCGCGGCGAGACGGTGGCGCTGATGGGCCGCAACGGCATGGGCAAGACGACGCTGCTGCGCAGCCTGCTCGGGCTATTGCGGGCGCCCGCGGGCCGGGTGTCGGGGAGTGTCAGGGTGCATGGGTACGACATGAGCCATGCCGCGCCGCATGCCATCGCGCGCGCCGGCATCGCCTACGTGCCTGAGGGGCGCGGCATCTTTCCCAACCTGTCGGTGCGCGAGAACCTGGTGATGGCAGCGCGCGGCGCCGATGGACGCGCCAAGGGCTGGACCCTCGGGCGCGTGCTCGACACCTTCCCGCGACTGGCCGAGCGGCTGTCGCACGGCGGCGGGCAGCTGTCCGGCGGCGAGCAGCAGATGCTGACCATCGGGCGCGCGCTGATGACCAATCCCGACCTGCTGATCCTGGATGAGGCCACCGAGGGCCTCGCACCGCTAGTCGCCCGCGAGATCTGGGGCATCGTGCGCGCCTTCCGCGGAGACGGCATTGCCAGCGTCATCGTCGACAAGAACTTTGCCGCCGTGTCGGCCATCGCGGACCGCGCGCAGATCCTCCTCAAAGGGCAGACCGGCTACGAGGGCCGCTCGGCCGACCTGCGGGCCGATCCCGCGCTGCACCTGAAGTTTCTTGGTGTCTAGCACAAGACCGCACATCGCAACCGGGCGATGCGGGGCTTGGCCGCGCGGGAGCGGAGCGCGACGCGGTACAATCGGCGCCATCTTCGCAGCACCTTATTCCGCCGCATTTCCGGAGGTCTTATGCGCACCATTCCGCTGGGTGGTTCCGGCTACAAGTGTTCTGTCCTCGGCCTGGGCTGCATGGGGATGTCCGAGTTCTACGGCCCGCGCGACGACGTGGTGTCGATGCAGACGCTGGAGCGGGCATTCGAGCTCGGCATCACCTTCTACGACACCTCGGACATGTACGGCCGCGGGCACAACGAGGAACTGCTGGGTAGGTTCATCAGGAACAAGCGCGACAAGGTCATCATCTCGACCAAGTTCGGCTTCAAGCGCGATCCCAACGGCGCGGATGGCAGCACCCACGACCGCGACCTTGACAACTCGCCTGCCTACATCAGCCAGGCCTGCGACGCCTCGCTGAAGCGCCTCGGGACCGATTACATCGACATCTTCTCGGCCCATCGCTACGACACCACGCGCCCGATCGAGGAGGTTGCCGAGACCGTGGCCGGACTGGTCAAGGCGGGCAAGGTTCGCACCATTGGCTTCTCGGAGATCACCGGCGAGCAGCTGCGCCGCGCCAGCAAGGTGCACTCGATCGCCGCGCTCCAGAACGAATATTCGCTGTGGCACCGCAGGCCCGAGGAAGACGTGCTGCCGGTGTGCCGCGAGCTGAACGTAACGCTGGTGGCCTACAGCCCGCTCGGGCGCGGCTTCCTCACTGGTGCGGTGCAGGATGCCAAGCAGCTGGCCGCGAACGACGTGCGCCTCACGGTGGAGCGCTTCAAGGGCGACAACCTCGACAAGAACCTGCAACTGGTCAACGAGGTCAAGGCCATTGCCTCCGCACGCGACATCACGCCCGGCCAGATCGCGCTGGCATGGCTGTTCGCGCAGGGCGACAACATCATCCCGATCCCCGGCACGAAGCGCATCAAGTACCTTGAGGAGAACGTCGGGGCGGTGGCGGTGACGCTGACGCAGGAGGAGCTCAAGCTCATCGGCGATATCATCAACCCGGCGAAAATCGCCGGCACCGCTGAGACGGCATCGCAGGCCGCCGGGCGCCTGGCCGCAATGACCGGCGGCTCCTCGGCCGGCGCAGACAAGCTCAAGCGGATCTGAGGCGGGGCCCGGCGGTACCGGGGACCTACAAGCAGCCGCCGCAGCGCACACGCGCACCTGGGAGAGAATTCATGACTATGAGGGACAAGACGGCCATCGTCGGCATCGGCGCGACGCCGTACTACAAGCGCGGCCAGTCGGCGCCGCAGACCATGGAAGAGATCATCGCCAAGGCGGTGCTGCAGGCGGTGGATGACGCCGGACTGAAGATCACCGACGTGGACGGCTTCGCCTACTTCGCCGGCGGGCACGATACCTCGCTGCTGACAGAGATCCTCGGCGTTCCCCGGGTCACCTATACCGCCACGCTCACCGGCGCGGGCGGCGGCTCGGCCGGCTCCATCGGCCTGGCCTCCTCGGCCATCATCAGCGGCCTGGCCAAGACCGTGGTGGTGGTGTGCGGCGTGCAGCAGGCGGTGCTGCGCTATGGCACCTATTCATCCTCGCATCCGGCGGACCCGTACAGCTCCTTCTACCTCTATTCGGGGCTGGTCTCGCCCGGCCAGGCCTTCGCGCTGCTGGCGCGACGGCACATGCACCTCTACGGCACCACGCGCGAGCATTTCGCGGAGGTGGCCATGTCAACGCGGTTGAACGCGCTGTCCAATCCCAATGCGCTGATGAAGAAGCCCATGACGAAGGAGGATTACTTCAACGCGCCGATGATCTCCGACCCCCACCGCCTGTTCGATTTCTGCCTGGAGACCGACGGCGCGGTGGCGGCGGTGGTCACCAGCGCCGAGCGCGCGAAGGACCTGAAACAGAAGCCCGCCTACGTCATGGCCTCCACCCACGGCGGCTCGGGCGACTGGGGCCGCTCCTTGTATTGGTTCAACATGCCTGACGAACTGTTCACGTCTTCCGGCCACAACACCGTCGCGAAGCAGCTCTACGAGATGGCGGGCGTCGGCCCCAGGGACATCGACGTGGCGCAGATCTACGACCACTTCACCTCGCAGGTCATCATGCAGCTCGAGGACTACGGCTTTTGCAAGCGCGGCGAAGGCGGGCCCTTCGTGGCCAGCGGTGCCATCCGCCACAAGGGCGGCTCGATTCCGGTCAATACCGACGGCGGCCAGCTCTCCTGCGCCTACATCTGGGGCATGAGCCACATCAGGGAGGCGGTGGAGCAGATCCGCGGTACCGCGATCAACCAGGTGAAGGACGCAGAGGTGTGCCTGGTCACGGGCGGCCCGTCGAACATCCCGATGAGCGG
>VGIE01000162.1 GCA_016867955.1 Betaproteobacteria bacterium | reverse complement strand
GCGAAGCCGCCGAGGTACAGGCTGAGCGTGAGCCGGGCGCGGTCCGGCGTGCTGCCCAAGTCCGTGTCTATGGACGGCAGCGTGAAGATGGTGCCGATGGCCTGCATGGCAGTGACCAGCGCCAGCAGCACGGTGAACGCGTTGGAATCCGGCCCGAGCCTGAAGCGCCGGCCTGGAGGTTGCTGGATGGGGGTCCTTGTCGCGAGAGGAGCCTGCCGGACAGGAGCAGAATCGAGGCAAGGAAACAGCGAGATGGCCCGATGTTCGGCCCTGCGCAGCGACGGGTCCGTGCTGAAGTTCCCCTGGCCGGGGCCGGCGGCGCCGCGCAGGACGGGCTGCGGCGGGCGCGGGGCAAGGCTATTGAATACTGTCAATATAACCGCGATAGCGCTTGTGCCATTGCGTGTATCATAAAAATACTAACATGCAGAATTACCCCATCTCAGCCAGCCTTGCCAGCGCCGGACCCGTTACGCGCACCAGCTTCCACTCGTGCAGGATGCTGGCGCCAAGCTTCTCGTAGAAGCGGATCGCCGGCGCATTCCAGTCCAGCACCGACCACTCGAAACGCCCGCAGCCGCGCTCGAGCGCCAGCCGCGCGATGTGCAGCAGCAGCGCGCGGCCGTAGCCCTGGCGCCGCCGGCTCTGCTTCACGTAGAGATCCTCAAGGTACATGCCCTTCCTGCCGAGGAAGGTCGAGAAATTGTGGAACACCACGGCGAAGGCCACGGGCTCCCCGGCCGCTTCGCCGAGCAGCACCTCGGCCGGACTGCCGGGGCCGAACAGTTCGCGCTCGAGCGAGGCTTCGGTGGCCACCACGAGATGGCTGAGCTTTTCGTAGTCGGCCAGTTCGCGGATGAAGCCCAGCACGGCAGGAATATCGGCGCGGGTGGCGGGGCGTATAGAGAGCGTCGGGGTCATGGGCGGGTCTCGGCGGTTGTGTGGACACCTCGGCAGCGACTGGATTGGTGCCGGGCATGGCGGGGTGCGTTGAGCATTGCCACATCCCGGGACAAGCGCCAGGCGGTGGCCGGTCGGAAAGGCAGGGCAATGCGAAGGCAATTGAAACTGATCTGCGTCAATCCGACGCGCCACTGGGCGCGCATATTGTTGCCTGTAACCGGGGGCGGCGTGAAGGGGAGGCGCCGATGCGGGGCCGGCCGCGAAGCAACACCGCACGTTTCCCGGACGTATCGCGCCAGCGTTTTCCGGAGTTCAGGGGTCCGTTGCGGCAGATCAAGTACAAGGGCATGACGCTGAAGGCTGCCGCCTTCGAGGTGGACGGCACCGGCGGATTCGTGTCCTCGCTCTGCATCGAGCGCGCGGGGGCACGGAGCGGCGGGCGCTCCCGCCGGGCCTGCCTGTTCGATCCGCCGTGTCCCGAAGGATTCTTCGAGACGGACGAAGAGGCGCTCGATCAGGCATTGGCCTTCGGCATGGCCATCATCGACGGCGAGATTCGCGGCCTGTCGGTTGACGATCTCTAGGCGCCTGCGCACCGGCGCGCGCACTGTCCACTAGCGGCGCCGGAGCCGGTCCGGGCGCAGGCTGGCAGCGAGTACATCCATCGAGGCAAGCAGCACCTTCACATCAAGGCAGTCGTCGTTTGCAAGCATTCATCATTTCCACCGGCATCGTCGCGCTTGCTGAAGTCGGTAACCGGACGCAATTGCTCGCATTCCTGCAGGCGGCCAGGTTCCGCAAGCCCCGTGCCCATCATCATCGGCATCCCGGTTGCGACGCTCGCAAGACCACGCCCCTGCCCGGGTACTGGGCGCATGGATCACGTCGCTGGTCACGCCGGAGGCCCTGCGCTGGATCCTCGGCTGGTCTTTCATCGCCATGGCGGCCTGGATGTTGATCCCGGACCGGCTCGAAGAGGGCGACGCGAAGCCGGACCGCTACGGCGTCTTCGGCACCACCCTGGTAGCCTTCATCCTTGCCGAGATGGGCGACAAGACCGGGTGGCCACCGTGGCGCTTGCCGCCCGTACCAGGCCTTCGTCGCCGTGGTGACCGGCACCATGCTGGGCATGATGATCGCCAATGTGCCGGCCGCGAGGCTGGGCGAGGGCATCGCCGGGCGCATGCGGGAGCGACTGGTGCACGCGGTCGCTGCGGCGCATTCTTGCGGTGTCGGGCATCGCCACCCTGCTGGGGGCGAGCGGCTCGGTTTCCAGGAGCGCCTGATAATGCGAGGGGACGCCTGCCTCGCGCTTCCCGGCGTCACCTGACGCTGACGGTGATTTTTTCAGGGGTCTGAGCGTCGTTCCGGGGATTCCGGATCCGGCTTCCGGACGCGGCCTCTCGGCGCTGGGGGCGCACGCTAGGATGCGGCATGTCCCCCATCATCGCCATCCGCGGGCTTTCCAAGACCTGCGCCTCGGGCTTTCACGCGCTCGACGCGGTCGACCTCGACATCCGGCCCGGCGAGATCTTCGCGCCGCTCGGGCCCAATGGCGCCGGCAAGACCACGCTGATCAGCATCATCTGCGGCATCGTCACGCCGACCTCCGGCAGCGTCAGCGTGGACGGCCACGACATCATCACGGACTTCCGCGCCGCGCGCACGCTGATCGGCCTGGTGCCGCAGGAGCTGCATACGGATGCCTTCGAGACGGTGTGGGCGACGGTGAGCTTCAGCCGCGGCCTGTTCGGGCGCCGTGCCAATCCGGCGCACATCGAGCGGGTGCTCAGGGACCTCGCACTGTGGGACAAGAAGGACAGCATGATCCGCACGCTGTCGGGCGGCATAAAGCGCCGCCTGCTGATCGCCAAGGCGCTGTCGCACGAGCCGCGCGTGCTGTTCCTCGACGAGCCCACCGCCGGCGTGGACGTGGAGCTGCGACGCGACATGTGGGCGCTGGTCCGCAGGTTGCGGGCGTCGGGGGTCACCATCATCCTCACCACGCATTACATCGAGGAAGCCGAGGAGATGGCCGACCGCATCGGCGTGATCAGCAAGGGCGAGCTGGTCATTGTCGAGGAGAAGGCGGCGCTGATGCGCAAGCTCGGCAGGAAGCAGCTCACGCTGCAGCTGCCGCAGCCGCTGGCGGCTGTTCCGCCGGCCCTGTCCGGATGGCAGCTCGCTCTCGCCAAGGGCGGCAACGAGCTGATCTACACCTTCGACGCCAGCGAGGCCGAGGACGACAGCCGCGGCATCGCCGCGCTGCTGCGCGGGCTGGGCGAGGCGGGCGTGCATTACCGCGACCTGCATACCAGGCAGAGTTCGCTGGAGGACATCTTCGTCGAACTGGTGAGCGATCGACAGGCGGGCGGGATGCCGGGCCCGGCGCAACGGAACCCGGCATGAGCGCACTCAATGGCCTGGCGATCCGTGCCATCTACCGTTTCGAGATGGCGCGCTTCGGCCGCACGCTGATGCAGAGCCTGATCTCGCCGGTGATCTCGACGGCGCTGTACTTCGTGGTGTTCGGCGCCGCCATCGGCGGGCACCTGCAGGACGTGGGCGGCGTGCCCTACGGCGCCTTCATCGTGCCGGGGCTGATCATGCTGTCGCTGCTCACGCAGAGCATTTCCAACGCCTCCTTCGGAATCTATTTCCCCAAGTTCACCGGCACCATCTACGAGCTGCTGTCGGCGCCGGTGTCCTACGTGGAAATCACCCTCGCCTACGTCGGCGCGGCGGCAACGAATTCGGTGATCCTCGGCCTGGTCATCCTCTCCACCGCCGCGGTGATCGTGCCGCTCCAGATCGCGCACCCGCTGTGGATGCTGAGCTTCCTGGTGCTGACGGCGGTGACCTTCAGCCTGGCCGGCTTCATCATCGGCGTATGGGCCGACGGCTTCGAGAAGCTGCAGGTGATTCCGCTGCTGATCGTTACGCCGCTGACCTTCCTGGGCGGCAGCTTCTACTCCATCGACATGTTGCCGCCGTTCTGGCGCACGGTCTCGCTGTTCAATCCCGTGGTCTACCTGATCAGCGGCTTTCGCTGGAGCTTTCAGGGCGCAAGCGACGTCGCCATCGGCGTGAGCCTGGCGATGACGCTGGCCTTCCTCGCGGTGTTCCTCGCTGCGGTGGCGTGGATCTTCCGGACGGGCTACAAACTGAAGGCGTAAAAAAACCCCCGACGGTTTCCCGCCAGGGGCTCCGGCGCCACAAGGAGGAACGGCGCGAGATCAGTGCGCTGCTTCGGCGTCAGGCGACTTTCTGCGCGCTGGCCTGCCGCGCTTCAAGCTCCGTGCGGTTCCAGGCCGAGAGCACCGCCTTCATCGAGGCGCTCACCACGTCGTGGTCCAGCGCCACGCCGGCCACGCGCCGGCCGTCGATGTTGAGCTGCACGTAGGTAACCGCTTCGGCGTTGGTGCCTTCGCCGATGGCGTGCTCGTTGTAGTCCACCACCCCGATTCGCCGCCTGCCGTGGCGCATCAGGGCATCGACGAAGGCCGACAGCGCGCCCTCACCCTCGCCCTGCAGCGTGCGCTTAACGTTGCCGTCGTTGACATGCACCTGGATGGTGTCATGACCGCCGCTGCGGTCAAGCTGGTAGCCGGAGAGCGCGAGCGGCGCGCTGTCGGCGATGAAGCGGTTTCTGAAGATCCTGTGGATTGTGGCGCTGTCCACCTCGCCGCCCTGCGTTTCACTGTACTTCTGCACTTCCTGCGCGAGCTCCACCTGCAGCCAGCGCGGCAGCATCAGGCCGTAGTCGCGCTCAAGCACGAAGGCCACCCCGCCCTTGCCCGACTGGCTGTTGACGCGGATGACCTCCTGGTAGTCGCGGCCGAGGTCCTTCGGGTCGATGGGCAGGTAGGCCACTTGCCACGGCTGTCCATCCTCCTGGATGTGCAGGCACTTGCGGATGGCGTCCTGGTGGCTGCCGGAGAAGGCCGTGTAGACCAGCTCGCCCAGCCACGGGTGGCGCGGGTGCAGCGGGATGTCCGTGCATTCGGTGACCACCTGGATGATCTCGTCCGGATTGGAGAGATCGAGCTGCGGGTCCACGCCCTGGCTGTAGAGGTTCATGGCCATGGTGGTGATGTCCATGTTGCCGGTGCGCTCGCCGTTGCCGAGCAGCGTGCCCTCGACGCGTTCGGCGCTGGCCAGCAGCGCCAGTTCGCCCGCCGCCACGGCAGTGCCGCGGTCGTTGTGCGTGTGCACGGAGAGGATTACCGCGTCGCGGCGGCTGATGTGCGTATGGAAGAACTCCACCTGGTCGGCGAACACATTGGGCGTGGCCACTTCCACGGTGGTGGGCAGGTTGAGGATGCATTTGTTCTGCCGCGTGGGCTGCCAGACGTCCATCACCGCTTCGCAGATCTCAACGGCGTATTCGGTTTCGGTGGAAGTGAAGCTCTCCGGCGAGTATTCGAACACCCACTCGGTGTCGGGGTACTTGGCCGCTTCTTCCTTCACCCACGACGCGCCCTGCACGGCAATGGCGGTGATGCCCGCGCGGTCGAGACCGAACACGCGTTCGCGCTGCACCGGCGAGGTGGAGTTGTAGACATGGATGATGACGCGACGCGCGCCCTTCACCGATTCGAAGGTGCGGGTAATCAGTTCGTGGCGTGCCTGCACCAATACCTGGATGGTGACGTCGTCGGGGATCTGTTTTTCCTCGATCGCCCAGCGCACGAAGTCGTAGTCGGGCTGGCTGGCCGACGGGAAGCCGACCTCGATCTCCTTGATGCCGAGCTTGAGCAGCAGTGCCCACATGCGCTTCTTCTGGGCCGGACTCATGGGCTCGATCAGCGCCTGGTTGCCGTCGCGCAGGTCCACGCTGGTCCAGCGCGGTGCCCGGGTGATGACGTTGCCCGGCCACTGGCGCAGCGCGATTGCAGGCGACCCGGTCGGTCGGTACTTGCGGTGGTCGAAGGCGG
>VGIE01000161.1 GCA_016867955.1 Betaproteobacteria bacterium | reverse complement strand
CAGCATCAGGCGCGCCGCCTCCTTCACGCTCATGCCCTTCCTCACGCCGCAATCCTGCGCCGGGCGATTGAGGAAGCTGATGCGGCCATTCTCGTACATGTCGGCGCCGTCACCCAGCCAGATGGTCATCACATCGACGGTGGCCGCCGGGATGTTCAGCGCCTCGAGGTAATAGATGCCGACGATGCCCGCCGCCTCCGGCCCGACGCCGCAGTCCACGCCGATGGCCCCGCGCGGGCGGTGATCGCCCACCATGCGCGCCGGCAGCACGCCTGCAAAGGATGCGTTCACGACCACATCACGCCCGCGGTTGGCCTCGCTCACGTAGTACGCCGAGCCCATGACCATGATGCGGCCGCGTGGCGTCTCGACCATGCATTTCTGTTTGCCTGATGTATCCAGTTCCATCGCAGTTCTCACCCTCGGGTTCAATGTCGGAGTGGCCCGAATACTATTGCATCCGCCACGGGGCGTCCACGCCGCCGGCACGTCGATCGCGCGGCGGCAATCCCGGCCCAGTCCCCGGCTCGGGTTGCCCGCCTGTCGTCAATGCAGGAGAATCCCGGCGTATCAGTCCCTTTCCCCACTGCCGGAGCCTGCCTTGCGCACCTTGATCCTGCTGCTCGTCCTGGTCCTGCCTCCGCCACCAACAGCGCGCTCACCATGGTCTCGCGTGCCGACCGCCAGGAGGTTAACGGCACGGTCGACTGGTTCAACCAGCGCGCGGGCATCACCCTCGCCGGCAAGAATTATCGCGGCGATTACGTGCTCACGCCGGCGCCACAGACAACCGTGGTCGTGAACAACAACCCTGACCGCAAGGGTGCCAGGGATAGCGCCGCCAGTTCTACCCGCACAACACATGGCGGCAACCACGGCACCGGAAAAATGCTTCTCATCTCGGATGCCAGCGATTCGCTGCGCTGCGATTCACCTACGAGGAAAGCATCGGCATGAAGGCGATCGGCACGTGCATTGACAATGCGCGCCGCGAGTACGATTTGCGCATCACCACGGCATTCTGAACACGACCGGTCGGCTGCGGGTTGCGCGGCAGCCCGCAGCCCCACGAACGACCACGAAGCGCGACTTACACGTGAGCACAACCGAGTGGTTTCCCAAGCTGGCGCTGGGCTCACTGCCGCAGCGCGCCGCCGAACGCTGGGGCAGCCGCGAGGCGCTCTGCTTTGAGGGGCAGCGCCATTCCTATGGCGAGCTCTCCGCAGCGGTGGATCGTGCCGCGCGCGGCCTGATGACGCTGGGGGTGCAACCGGGCGAGCGCGTTGCGCTGTGGATGCTCAACCGCACCGAGTGGGTCGTTGTCGCATTCGCCATATTCAAGGTCGGCGCCGTGCTGTTGCCGGTCAACACGCGCCTGCGCGCCGATGACGTGGCCTACATCCTCAGGCAGTCCGAATGCGGCACGCTGATCATCAACGACCGCGCCGGCCCCATCGACTTCCTGGCCATGGTCACGGGCCTGCTGCCCGCGCTGGCGCACTCGCAGCCCGGTGCGCTCAAGGAAGCCGCCTTTCCCGACCTGAAGCGCCTGATCGTCCTCGGCCCCCCGGCGCCGGGCGCGCTGGCCTGGGAGGAACTCGCAGCGAGGAGCAACGCCACGAGCGCGGCCGAACTCGCCGCGCGTGCCGAGGCCGTTGACCCGGACGCCACCGCCTACCTCATGTACACCTCAGGCACCACCGGGCTGCCCAAGGGCGTCATGCACCACCACGCCGTGGTGCGCAACGTCACCGACCGCGGCAACCGCATGGGCATCACGCCCGCCGACTGCATCCTCATGTACCTGCCGCTGTTCCACATGTTCGGCTTCACCGAGGGCCTGCTGATGTCGATGCTCACCGGCGCACGCCAGGTGCTCACCGCAACCTTCGACGCCCGCGAGTGCCTTGGCCTGATCGAATCCGAGCGCGCGACGCTGTTGCACGGCTTCGACCTGCATTTCAAGGACCTCATCGACGCCCAGGCGCGTGAGCCGCGCGACCTCTCCTCGGTGCGCACCGGCATCCTCGCCTCGGGCATGTCCAGTTCCTGGCCCATCGCCCGCGCGGCGCGCAGCACCTTCGGCCCGCTGTTGTCGGGCTTCGGCATGACCGAGTTCTGCGTCGGCGCGGCCATGTCGGCGCTCGACTCGACCGAAGAGCAATGCGTGGAGGCCTCCGGCTACCCGGCGCCGGGCTACGGCGTCCGCATCATCGACCCGGAGACTGGCGGGGACCAGCCGGGCGGCACGCCCGGCGAAATCCTCATCAGCGGCTACACCATGATGCAGGGCTACTTCAGGAAGCCCGCGGAGACTGCGGCCGCGCTCGACCGCGAGGGCTGGCTGCACACCGGCGACATGGGCGTGCTGCGCGCCGACGGCCACCTGCGCTTCATGGGACGCTACAAGGACATGCTCAAGATCGGCGGCGAGAACGTCGACCCCATGGAAGTCGAGGCCTTCCTCATGGGGCATCCGGCCGTCGACCTGGCCGTCGTCGTCAGCTACCCCGACGCCCGCCTGTCGGAGGTCGGCGTCGCCTATGTGCGGCTGAAGGCGGGGCACGCGGCCACCGAGGCGGCATTGACGGACTATTGCCGCGGCCGCATTGCCAGCTACAAGATTCCGCGCCGCGTGGTCTTCACCAACGAATTCCCGATGACGAGCTCCGGGAAGATCCAGAAGGCGAAGCTGCGCGACGAGGTGCTGAAGCGGTTTCCACCGGCCTGAGTGCGTCGGCGGCGCAAGCGCTGACGATGTTCCGCGCCCGCGGGCATTACCTGCCGGTCAGCCAGTCCGTGCCCGATGTCGGCAGCCAACCCGCCAGCGCCACCTGCGTCTCGCCCACCACCGGATTGACGCGCAGTCGCGTGAGCCGCAGGAAGGCGATCTTCCAGATGCCGCCCTCCTTGCAGTACTCCTCCTCATAGTGGCCGTGGCCCACGAAGCCGCGATAGCCCTTGCCGCGCCCGCTCTCGATCGGCACCGGGAACTCGACCCAGTCGAACATCGCCCAGATGCCCCGCGCCGTGGTCGCGCTGGTCAGCACGATCTCCGGCATATGCCCCTGGTGCACCGTGATCGTCGGCCCCAGCCGCTGCGTGTTCCAGGCGACGAACTCGTCGGGGCCGGGCACCGCCTTGTTCGTGCCCTCGAAGCGCGCGTCGTCGGTGAACTGCTGACGCAGCTCGGCCCAGCGCTTGGTGTCCATGTAGCGGAAATAGCGCGCCTTCAACTGCTTGATGGCATCGATGTCACGCGGATCCTGGTCGACCATGGACATGTTCCTTCCTTCCGACAGTGAACGAATCGCTGAAACCGCGCAGACCCCTGTGGTCGGCGCCCGTGCGCCGGATCCCCGGCACCGCGAGGTCCATCTTACGGCCGCTTCGGGATGTCCTCGCTCCTGCCGTCACCCGGTCCGCGCCAAGCGGCCACAAAGGCCGGTCGCGGGCGCCCGGGGAGGCTAAAATCCCTTCGCACCCATTCCCATCTTGAACGAGGCACCATGAATCCGGCAATCGATTGGAAGAACATCGGCTTTGAATACGTGGACACGGGCAGTCATATCCGGGCCGATTGCAGCGACGGCCGCTGGTCCGCGCCGAAGCTCGTCACCGGCAACCAGCTCAGCCTGCACATCGCCTCCACCTGCCTGCACTACGGGCAGGCCTGCTTCGAGGGCGTCAAGGTCTTCCGCCAGGCTGACGGCACCGCGGCCTGCTTTCGCGCGGAAACCCACGCGGGCCGCCTGGCCAATACCGCGCAGCGCCTGTGCATGACGCCGCCGCCCACGGCGCTGTTCGTCGAAGCCGTGACCACGCTGGTGCGCGCCAACAAGGACTTCATCCCGCCCTACGGCACCGGCGCCAGTTTCTATGTGCGCCCGCTGCTGCTCGGGACGAGCCCCTTCATCGGCGTCCACGAGAGCCACGACTACATCTTCCTGGTCATGGGCATGCCGGTCGGGCCCTATTACAAGAACGGCCTTATCCCGGTCAAAGGGCTGGTGCAGGAGCAATACGACCGCGCAGCGCCGAACGGTGTCGGCCACGTGAAGGCGGCGGGCAACTACGCCGCCGGCATGCTGGGCGACAAGGAAGCGCGCGCCCGCGGCTTTGACGTGTCCCTCTACCTCGACTCGGCCACGCACACCTGCATCGACGAGTTCACCACCTCGAATTTCTTCGGCATCACGCGCGACCGCCGCTACGTCACCCCGGACTCGAAATCCATCCTGCCCAGCGTGACCAACAACTGCCTGCAGCAGATCGCCAGGGACATGGGATACACCGTGGAGCGCCGTCCGGTGCGCTGGGACGAGCTTGGCAACTTCAGCGAGATCGGTGCCTGCGGCACGGCAGCAGTCATCACCCCGGTGCATTCGCTCACGCGCGGCAGCGAGACGCTGACGTTTGGCGACGCGAAGACCCCCGGTCCGGTGCTCAGCAGCCTGTACCAGGAAATCCAGTCCATCCAGTACGGCCGCAAGCCGGATCGCTACGGGTGGATTCAGCGCCTGGACGCCTGAGGCGGACCAGGGACTCTACGCAACGGCTTTCAGCGGTTCGATTCTCAGATACCGCTTCGAACCGAGGCGCCTGGGGAGTTCAGTCTGGGTCATCTTCAGCCCAGGCAACAGGTCACCGCGAAACGCCTCACGCCCTAGTTGATCTTGATTCCCGCCTTGCGGATGATCGGCTCCCAGACATAGAACTGGACCTGGATCATCTCGGTGAATTCCTTCGTGTTGAGTGCGCGCGCCGCAGGTGTGTATCCCCAGCCCTTGAACGCCTTCAGGACGTCCGGGCTCTTCAGCGCCGCGGCATAGGCATTGGTGAGCGCCGACACAATGGCAGGTGGCGTGCCGGGCGCCGTGGCAAGGCCGAACCAGACGTGATACTCGACATTGATCCCGCTCTCCTTCCAGGTTGGCGTGTCCGGCAGAGGATCCCACCGGCGCGCGCCGGTGCTCGCCAGGGCGACGAGTTTGCCGGCCTTGACGAGCACGGCCGCGGCCGTGCCCGTAATGGTGAGGTCGACCCGTCCCGCCATCATGTCGTTGACCATTTCCGCACCCTTGTAGGGGATGAACGTCACATTGATGTCGGCTGCCTGGCGCATCAGCTCGACCGGGACGTGCACCGCGAGATCCAGACCGGACCCGTAGGGACCCGCGACTACACTGCGAAAAGACGCCGGAAAGTTGGCTGTGCATGAGCCTAGAACCGCGTCGTCAACCGCGCCAGCCAGTCTGGCATCACATCGAGCAGGGCCGCCTCGGCCTGCTTGTCGAGCCCGCTGAGGACGGCGAGGCCAATGGCAAGGAGCAGCCCCCCCATCACCGGCATGGCGATGCGCCCCACGCGCTGAAGCCGCTCGCGCCGCGCGGCGATGGCCTGCCGCGAGCCGTAGGCGAGCGCGAGCATGGGCAGCGCCGCGCCGATGCCGAAAAACAGCATGATGAGCGCGGCGCGCGGCAGGCTGCCCTGCGCTGCCAGCGCGACCGCGGAAGCCAGCGTGGGGCCGGAACAGGGGCTCCAGATCGCGCCCAGCAGCGCGCCGGTGGCGAACTGTCCGCCAAGGCCCTGAGGCCGGGCGCGATCGAGCAGATTATTCAATGGCCCTGTCCAGCGGCTGCCTGCGGCGGCCAGTCTGTTCTTCAGCGGGCTGGAGAGGATGATGCCCCCCATCAGCAGCATCAGAACCGCCCCTGCCCGGCGCACGGCTTCGGCATCCAGATCGAGGCTCGCGCCCGCGCCATAGACGAGCAATCCGAGGGCCGCGAACCCGGCCACCATGCCGCCGGCCAGCGCGATCGGTCCCGAGCGATGCTCCTGCAATGCCCCG
>VGIE01000160.1 GCA_016867955.1 Betaproteobacteria bacterium | reverse complement strand
GGAGAATCGGCGCCCCAGAGGTGCACCTGCGCGTCGATGATTCGCATGTCCCGACTTGCCGGGAATTCAGTACCTTGGAGCGCCCGACAGGATTCGCGTCAGGCGCCCTGGAGCAGGGGGGGTTGAGGGAAGAATTCCCTGGATCGTGATGGACACTCCTACTTGGCCTTGTTTGCGGCGGCCCTGGCGATATCGCGAACTTCGTCGTCGGTCAGCACGCGCCTGAGACTGCGCATCGCCGCCTTGACCTCGGCCAGGATCGGCTCGACCAGCGCGTGGTCCACTTTGACGCCGATGGCCTGCAGCTTGTCCAGCATGGTGTACGGGCCGCTGTCGAAGGTGACGTCC
Organism: Betaproteobacteria bacterium; assembly: GCA_016867955.1. GTDB lineage: Bacteria > Pseudomonadota > Gammaproteobacteria > Burkholderiales > SG8-39 > CAIYPG01. Next base: position 5,552 of record VGIE01000160.1, on the reverse strand, counting down.
CAGCGCCGCTCGTTGCCGACCAGTTCCGGCTCGATGCACCAGTGCACCAGCGGGTCGATCTTGAGTTCCTGGATGACGAACTCCGTGCCGCCCCAGTTGTAGACTTCCTTGCCCGTCACCGGACTGTTCCAGGCGAGCTTGTAGCCGGTGATTTCCTCGCCCAGCCGCGCCAGGGGCGTGAGCTTGTCGAGCTTGATGCCGGTGGGGACGCCGTACAGCGCCTCGAAGGTGGCAGCGGCAGCCGCGAGGTCGGCCTGTCCCGAGGCGGAGCAATACCCGTTCACGGACACTTCGAGCACCTGCGCGCCAGCGCGCGCCGCCGCGACGGCGCAGGCAATGGCGAGGTCGAACATGTTGTGGGTGTGCACCCCGATCACGGCATCGGGCGCATTCTTCCTCGCCAGCCTGACCATGTGTTCGTAGCCCTCAGGGCTCATGCCGCTGCCGCCATCGTAGAGCACGATCTCCGGCGCGCCAGCTCCATGCATGGTCTTGCAGAACGATTCGACGTAGCTCTCGGTGGCGAAGGACAGCTGGTTGATACCCGCCGAGGTCTTGACGCCGGTCTCGCGGCCCCACTTCACGAACTCCAGCGCCGAGGCAATCTGCGCCTCCTGCGTCATCGGCACCTTGACATCCTTCCAGTCCTGGTCCTGCCAGGCCCTCTGATACACGCCCTGTCCGGCATACATGGGCGCGGCCTCCACATAGGGCGCGGCCCAGAACTGCACGATGTCGATGCCGACCTTGGCAGCAAACTCCAGGTCGCCGCGGTTGCGCAGCCCGCCGTACGCGATCTCGCAATCCGGATTGATCGACTTGATGAGTTCGACTTCGGCGCGAACCTCCTCGGTGCCGCGGCGCCCGCACACGCCGATCAGCAGCGAGGGCACTCCCGTCTCGGCGATGGCGCGCATGAAGCGCAGGCGGTCTTCCGGCGACAGGACCACGCCGGGCATCTGATCGGTGGTGCGCAGCGCGATGTCTCGCAGCACGACGCGTTCGGGAAACGTGCCGACCACGTCGGCGCGCCGCGCCAGCGGGCTGACCGACCACTTGCCGGGTTCATAGGCTCCCGGGGCACGATAGCGGTTGATTGCGCGCTGAAACGTCTTGGCTTCGTCCGGGGTGAAGACTGGAAATTTCGGCATGCGTCGCTCCGTTGTGCGTGGCGTCAGGCGGCAGGGCACGACATTCTCCGGACTCGCCGCGGCATTGCGCGGGGTACCCTCCGCAGTCGGTTCGCGTCGGCCCGGCCTCGCCAGTGCGGGTGCGGCAATCGTCGGGTTGCGCCAGCAATAGTGCGCCGAATGCCGCATTGAGGACTGGTGTTTCGTAGTGTAGCATCGCGCAGCAACCGCTATGTCGGATGGATCGCGAGCGGCATGCATGGCGAAGCGTCCTGAGAGAGGAGATGCCGCTTCAATGAATCCCAGAATCGCGATAGTTTGCGCGGGAGCCATCGGCGGCTACGTCGGCGCCTACATGACCCGCGCCCACGAGGACGTCGTGTTGATCGACCAGTACCCCGAGCACGTCGAGGCGATGCGGGGTGAAGGGGTGCACCTGTCCGGTCTGCTGTCGCGCGACAATTTCGCGACACGCGTCAACGCACTGCACATCCATGAAGCGCAGGGACTGTCACGGCAGCGCCCGATCGACATCGCGTTCATCACCGCGAAGTCCTATGACACCGCGTGGGCGGCGACGATGATCAGACCCTACCTGTCGCCGAACGGGTTCGTGGTGTCGCTGCAGAATGCCATCAACGAGGAGACGATCGCCTCGGTGGTCGGCTGGGGGCGCACCATGGGCGTCGCCATTGCGGGCCTTGGCGTCGAGCTTTACGCGCCGGGGAAAGTCAAGCGGACGCAGAAGGAGGCGGAGGGGCAGGTCGTGTTTCGCGCCGGCGAGGTTCATGGGCGCGTCACGCCGCGCGCCGAGCTGGTTGCGAAGCTGCTGGGTGCCGCCGACCGCGCGAGCACCACGACCAATCTGTGGGGCGAGCGCTGGACCAAGCTGATTGTGAATGTCATGCGCAACGGCGTTGCCGCCGTGTCGGGGCTGGGCGGCCCAGACCAGAACGGCAACGAAGTGGCGCGCTGGGCGATGATCCGGCTGGCCGCCGAGGCCGTGCGGGTCGGTCAGGCGCTGGGTTACACGCTTGGCTCCGCTCAGGGACTGGATCCGGAAACGCTGGCACGCGCCGGCGAAGGCGACAAGGCCTGCCTGGACACCATCACCCGCCAGTTGCTGGAAACCGCGATCCTGCGCGCCGACGACAATCGCCCGTCCATGGCGCAGGACGTGCTGAAGGGGCGCCGAACGGAGATCGACGACATGAACGGGCTCGTCGTCGCGCGCGGCAAGGACATCGGCATTCCCACGCCTGCCAATGCGAACATCCAGATGCTGGTGCACAAGGTCATGAGGGGGGAAATTGCGCCGGGCATGGATGCACTTCGCGCGGTTTGAATCGACGCTGTCTACAATGAGGAGGACGATATGCTGCAATTGCCGAGAGCACCTGACAGAATTGCTGTTGGGCGCCCTGAAGCAGGGGAGCGCGAGGGGATGCGTCCCCGCGCATTGCCAGGCACTCCAAGAGGTCATTTCAAGATTGAGGAGATACTCCCCTCAGGCTCCCCAACACCCGGGGCCATTTCGGAAATTCTGAAACGGCCTCTGAGAACCACCTTGTGCCTGTTTGCAGCGATGGCGGTGGCGGGGCCGTTGGCGGCGCAGGAATTCCCGTTGAAGCCGGTGCGAATCATCGTCGCGGGGTCGCCCGGAACCGCGCCCGATATCGTCGCCCGCGTGGTCGGGGGAGAGATGCCCAAGTTCCTCGGCCAACCGGTTGTGGTCGAGAACAAGCCCGGCGCGGCGGAAATGCTGGGTTACGAATTTGTCGCCAGGCAGGTGCCCACGGACGGCTACACGATTGCGCTGGGCACGGTGTCGAGCCTGGCGCTGATGCCGCTCATCATGAAGGACCTGCGATTCGATCCGTTGAAGGACTTGCCGCCGGTGATCGGCCTGACCGAAGGCCGGCTGATCCTGACCACGCCTGTCAATATCCCGTGGAAGTCCTTCAAGGAGATGCTGGAGCGTGTCAAGGCGGCGCCGGGGAAATTCAACTTCGGTGCGGGAACGCCGTCTTCGCGGTTTCCGATGCTCGTGACCATGCAGCAGCTCGGCCTGGACATCGTGTTCATACCGTATTCCACCGGCGGACCGTACGTTCAGGGGCTGCTTGCCGGTGATGTGCAGCTGGGCTTCCTCGGCATGAACAGCGGCATTGTCTACAAGGACAAGCTGCGGGTGCTGGCAGTCACCGGGACGGAGCGTCGCGCACCCTACCCGGACGTCCCGACCTTCGCGGAACTAGGGCTGCCCCAGATCCATGGCCTCAGTCACATGCTGAATGTACCGGTGGGCACACCCAGGGCAGCCATGGACAAGCTGGCCTCCGCCGCATCGCAGGCGGCAAACCAGCAGACGGTTCAGGGGCAAATGCAGAAACTGGGTCTCGACATCCTGGTGCGGTCGGCGGATGAGGCGAACAGGTACATGCAGGATGAAGCGCGCAGCTACGCGGAGAGCGCGAGGCGAGCAGGCGTACGGCCGGAGTAGGTGCGGGCGCCCCTGATGAGGGTCGGCATTGTCGGCTTGGGCGAGGTGGGCGCCGCCATGGCGGCGGCGCTGCGCGCAACCGGCCATGACGTCCTCTGCCTGGATGCGCGGCCGGAATCGGCCACCGCGGGCAAGGCCCGGGCGCTGGGGATCGCCATGCACGCGGATGCCGCGCCGTTTGCGCGCGCCGCGGACGTCGTACTCGTCACGTCCCAGGCGCGATGGGCGGCTGTTCTTGCGGACTGGCTGGTCCCGGAGATTCCCGCAGGTACGGTGTATGCGGATTGCACCGCAAAATCGGTCGCGGTTCGGGACCACATCGCGGCCCGATGCCTCGGCCACGGCGTCGCATTCTGCGACATCGCGATAGCCGACACGGTCAGCTGGCCCGACCGCAAGGTGGAGTTGCTGGTGAGTGGCGCCGCGACCGGAGCCATCGCAAGCCTGTTCGATGGCTCCCGGTTCATGCCCCGTATCGTCGATGCGAGCAAGCCCGTGTCGGCCGAGTTGAAACTCCTGCGCAGCGTGTACACGAAGGGCCTGACCGCGCTGATCATCGAGGCGCTCGCAGCGGCCGAAAAATGCGGCACGCGGGCTGAAGTGCAGCGCACGATCACCGCGTTCATGGCCGAGGACTTCGGCCGTATCGCGACCATGCTCGTCGGAACCTCGATCAAGCACGCGCAGCGGCGGGCAGAGGAGATGAAGGACGTCAGCGAAGTGGTGAGCGCGTTGCTCGGCGGCGCGCCGATGACGCACGGCACAGCCATGGTCTTTCAGGCGCTTGCGGATTCGGGAATCTGCTCAGATTTGGCGACGCTCGAAGGCATCGTGAGCGAAATTGCCGAATCGCGGGTGTTCGAACGATTGGGGCAGTCCGCTCCCGCAGAGGTGGCCAAGCCGGGCAGATGATGTGCGGGGGACGCGCTGTGCTTCAGCGCGAATGGACGACCGGGGTGCCGTCCCCGTCCGCTCGGTGCGTATGGCGAATCGCTTTGCCCCAATCCGGAACATTGCGCCGTCGGGTCGGGGGTTGACCCGGGCGCCAGCGCAAGGCAACCTTCGGCGGCACCCGACTTCGACACCATTCACGGGAACTGCAGGACATGCAAAAGGCAGAGATCAGGACCGTTGCAACCGGGCTGCGCTTTCCGGAAGGTCCGGTGGCCATGGACGACGGCAGCGTACTGGTGGTGGAGATCCAGGGCAAGGCGCTGATGCGCGTGCTGCCAAACGGTGACAAGCGCGTTGTGGCTGAACTGAGCGGTGGGCCCAACGGTGCCGCCATCGGTCCGGATGGGCGCTGCTACATCTGCAACAACGGCGGTTTCAGTTTCCACGCCTCGGGCGACAAGACGCTTCCCGGCATCGCGCCACCGGACTATGTGGGCGGATGGATCGAGGCCGTCGACCTGAAGACGGGGAAAAGCGAAGTCCTCTACCGCAGTTGCGGCGACATCCCCTTGCGCGGGCCCAATGACCTGGTGTTCGACCAGGATGGCGGGTTCTGGTTCAGCGATTGCGGCAAGGTCATGGCGAGGCAGCGTGACCGCGGCGCAGTGTTTTACGCCCGCACCGACGGCTCGTTCATCAAGCAGGTGATTTTCCCGTTGGACGGTCCCAACGGGGTCGGCCTGTCACCCGACGACCGCACGCTGTACGTTGCCGAGTCGTGGAGCGGCCGCGTGTGGTCATTCGAGATCACCGAACCCGGGCGGGTACGCCGCATGGTCGGTCCGGTGCCCTGGGAGCGCGGACACCTGCTGATCGGCCTCGGCGGCTACTCGGTGCTGGATTCCCTGGCCATCGACAGCGCGGGCAATGTCTGCGTCGCCGACATTCCCTATGGCGGCATCACCGTCATCTCGGCCCAGGGCCAGGTGATCGAGCAGCACGCCATGCCGGACATCTTCGTGACC
>VGIE01000159.1 GCA_016867955.1 Betaproteobacteria bacterium | reverse complement strand
CTTCCCCGGGCGCCAGCGAGCCAAGCACGGCGTGAATCCAATAGCGATGCCCTCGGGCACTCCTGTTGCAGTTTAGGTTGGGCCGCTCACGCAGCATCATGACAAATAGCCTCGATATGGTGTCCGTCGGGATCCAGTAGGAAAGCGGCGTCATGGTTCGGGTGGTAGTGCGGGTGCAGGCCCGGGGCGCCGTTGTCGCGCCCGCCAGCCGCAATGGCGGCCCTGTAGAACGCGTCCACCAGTGGCAGACCCGCGACGTGGAAGGCGACGCGCATCGGCGGCACGTTCGGCATGCCACCGGCAATCCAGAAATCAGGCGTGGGTGGAACGCCAAGACCGGCGACGTCGCCGTGACCCGTTACCGAGGCCGGTAACTCCATGATCAGTTCATAACCCATCGGCGCGAGGGCGCGCAGGTGAAAGGCCTTGCCTTTTCCGAACTCGCTGACTGTCAGACCCGTGTGATCGAGCATCGACGAAACATCCTCCGGGCGGCCCGAGGTGAAAGGGTTGGCATCGGCGGCATGCCAGGGGAATCAGCGGACAAATGATGCCAGAATGCCGCTCCGGTGCCGCCGAGTACCGCGGCGAACGCAACCAACCGCCTGGTCGCACCGGACATCAATGTCAGTATATATATCGTTTACTCAGGATGGTTGCGTTTTTTATCTACATTCTGTCATGATTTGAGCAGCGCTACCCCTTCCTGAATCCCTTCATCACATCCTCCGCAAAGCACTGCATCGCCTCCAGCGTCGGCGCGATGGTGGTGATCTTCGCATCGCGCGCGGTGCGGAAACGCAGCTCGATGCAGTGCACGCCGACCTCCTGCAGCGTGCCGACGCGGTCGGTGATCTCGCCGACGGTGCCGATGAGGCCCTTCTCGGGCGGCGCGAACAGGCCCGCGGTGGGCTTGGCCGTGCCGGGGGCGAGGATGTCGGCTTCGAGACCGACGGCGATGGTCAGCTTCGCCGGGTCGCGTCCGGCGGCTTCGGCCGCGGCGCGGATGTGCGCGAGGGCGGGCGCAATCTCGGCCGCGCCCACGCGCGTGCCCAGCCAGCCGTCGCCGAGGCGCCCAGCGCGGCGCAGCGCCGCCTCGCTGTTGCCGCCGACCCAGATCGGGATCGGCTGCTTTGGCTGCGGCGAGAAGTGGATGGGCCCGAAGGCATAGTGCTCGCCCGCGAACTCCGGGCGCCTGGCGGTCCAGCAGGTACGCATGATCCGAATCCACTCGTCGGCCACCTTGCCGCGCTTGTTGAATGCCGGTGCCTGCAGGCGGCCGAACTCCTCGGCCATCCAGCCGATACCGGCGCCGAGGATGGCGCGCCCGCCCGAGAGGTCGTCCAGCGTCGCCAGCATCTTGGCAGCGAGCAGTGGGTTCCGCAGCGGCAGCACCATCACCGAGGTGCCGAGCCTGACACGCCGGGTCATGCCCGCCACATAGGCCAGGCTCATCAGCGCGTCGGCGTTCTGCTTGTGCAGGAACTCGTTGTTGGCCGCATGCGCCGCGTCCATGGTCAGGTCGCTGGGGATGACGACGTGGTCGGCCACCCACACCGAGTCGTAGCCGAACTTCTCCGCCACCGCCGCCATCGTTCCCACGCCCTCGGCGAGTGGCAGGCGCTCGCAGTTGGCCAGCTTGATTCCGAATTCCATGGTGCTCTCCTCGCGGTCGTCTCTATTTCTGCGCCGCGGCGCCGCGCGCCAGTAGCGCGTCGATCTCGCCCTGCGGCATGCCCGCCTCGCGCAACACTTCAGCGGTATGCTCGCCGAGGTTGGGCGCGTGGCGGCGATTGCGGTCCGGTTTGGAAGCGGACCAGTTCGTCGGTTCGTGCAGGGAGACGAGCGGCCCTTCGGTGGGATGGACCCTGCGATCGAAGAGCCCTACCGCGTTGAGATGAGGATCGTCGAGCAGATCGTCAAGCGACTTCATCGGCAGTGCCGGGATGTCGTTCTTCTCGAACAGCGGCATCCACTCGGCGAGCGTGCGCGAAGCGAGGATGTCCTCGAGCAACTGGTAGAGCGCCTCCACGTTATCGGCGCGGCTGGAGGTGTCCTTGAAGCGCGGATCGGCGATGTGCTCGGGGCAGCCCGCCATGGTGAAGAAGCGCGACCAGTGCAGGTCGGTGATGATCACCGTGCACAGGTAGCCGTCCTTCGTACTGTAGGGCTTGCGGTTGGACGCCAGTTGTCGCGGGTAGCCCGGGCCGGAGAGCGGCGGCTCGAACTGCCGGCCCCACAGGTGGTGCGACATGATGGCGCGCGTCATGGACTCGAACATGGGCACTTCAATGGACTGGCCCTCGCCGGTTCTTGCCCGGTGATAGAGCGCGGCAATCACGCAGTACACCACGCTCATGCCGGTGAGGTGGTCGGCGAGCGCGAAGGCCGAATAGCCGGGCTTGCCCATCATCTGCCCGGTGAGCCAGCCCACGCCCGAGGCGCCCTGGATGAGGTCGTCGTAGGCGGGCTTGCCTGCGTACGGCCCCTCTTCGCCAAAACCGTAGCAGCCGCAGTAGATGATCTTCGAATTGGCGGCGCGCACCGCGGCGTAACCGAGATCGAGCCGCGCCATGGAGGCCGGCCGGATGTTGTAGAGCAGCACGTCGGCCGTCTCGACCAGCTTCAGCAGCGCAGCGCGGCCCTCGGGGTGCTTTAGATCGAGCGCGATGCTGCGCTTGTTGCTGTTCAGCCCCAGGTACAGCGCGCTCATGTCGCGGTGCTTGTGCGGGCCGATGTAACGCATCATGTCGCCATCGAGCGACTCGACCTTGATGATGTCGGCGCCGATGTCCGCCATCGCCATAGTGGCAAGCGGGCCCATGAACACCGTAGTCAGGTCCAGCACTTTCACGCCGGCGAGGGGGCCTGCCATGCTGACTTCTCCTGGAAAACTGCGACGGGTTCGGCGCTGCGATCTGCGCAGCGCATCCGGCCAAGTGTAGCGCAGCGAATTCGCGCGGCGGCGCCGACCTACTTGAACAGCCTCTTCACCTTGTCACGCACGCCCTTGGCGGCATCTCCGATCCCCTGGCCGGCGTTCCTGATGGACTGCGTCACCGCGTTCGTGACCTGGGTCTTGAGTGCGCCGGCGATCTCGGCGGCCATCTCGCCCGCCGTGACGCCGCGCTTGGACTTACCGATGTTGCGCAGCTCGATGCTGGGCAGCGACAGCGTCAGCGACCTGCCCTGCAGCAGCGCGGGAGCGTAGCTGACCCTGGCGTCGCGGATCGACAGCGATTCGATGATGAGCCTCTTGCCCGGCCCCTTGTCCTTTTCGGGTGTCTTGCCGATGGTCTTCGCCACGTAGGCGTCGACGTTCTTCTAGATGACATCGAAATTGCTGCCGGCTTCCGAGGTCTCGTAGTTGATGTCGGCGGCCAGCACCACCACCTTGCGGATCACCACCACGTCGCGCGTCAGGCTGGCCGGATCGACCCCCAGCTCGATGGAGGCGGCCTTCAACGCATGCTCGGTCTTGAAGCCCCTGGGGTTGCCGATGAAGAGCCCGGTGATCCGCCCCGCGCCCTCGGTGGGCGACAGCTTCACGCCCGCCACCTTCACCCGCGTCTGCGTCATGTCGGGCATGTAAGCCTCGATGGCATCCTTCACCAGCGAGTCGAGCGATGAATAAAGCCACACGCCGGCCGCCACCACGACGACGATCAGCAGCGCCAGCACCGAGAAGACGATCTTCTTCATTGCCATTCTCCCGTTCAGGCCGGTCACGTGCCTCGAGCCCGGCGCCGGCCGCCATTATCCTGTCAATCCACAAGACGCAGCTTGAATTTGCCACCGGTGCGCAGCAGACGCGCTGTCGGCCGACGCAGTGCCGTCATCGCACACTGCCTGCTTCGTTTCCAGCCCGTCGGCCATCGCTGCGTATAATCTCCTGCACCTGCGAGCGCGCAGGGTGTCTTCGAGGAGAAATGACCATGCAACCCCATCCCCCCGCCGACTCCGGCCGCACCGCGCGCGAGCGCGGCGGCCCGATCCTGTCCGTGACGCTTGCCCTGGCCGCTTGCCTGCTGCCTGGCGTTGCCATGGCGCAGGCCTGGCCCGCCCGGTCGGTGACCATCGTCGTGCCGTTCCCGCCGGGCGGCGGCACCGACGCCTTTGCGCGCCCGCTGGCCGCGCACCTGACCAAGCAGCTCGGGCAGACCTTCGTGATCGACAACCGCGGCGGCGCCGGCGGCACCATTGGCGCCTCCTTCGCCGCCAAGGCCGCAGGCGACGGCTATACCCTGTTCATGGGCGCGGCGCACCACGCCATCGCGCTGGCCATGTATCCGAAGCTCGACTACGACATGGAGCGGGATTTCATCCCCACGGCGCTGCTCGCCACGCCACCGCAGGTCATCGTCGCCAATCCGAAGAACATCGCCGCCGATGACCTGAAGAGCCTGATCGACTACCTGCGCGCCAACCCGGGAAGGGCCAACTATGGCTCGGCCGGCGCTGGCACGTCCCACCACCTCGCGGGCGAACTCTTCAAGCAGATCTCGAAGACTGCGATCACGCACGTGCCCTACAAGGGCGCCGGCCCCGCGCTGCAGGACCTGATCGGCGGCTAGATCGACCTGCTCTTCGACGGCTTGGGCTCCTCCGCGGCGCATATCCGCGGCGGGCGCATCAAGGCCATCGCGGTGGCCGCCCCGCGGCGCTCGCCGGCCTTTCCCAACGTGCCGACCGCCGCCGAATCCGGGCTGCCCGGCTATGAAGTGTCGACCTGGTACGCGATGTGGGTGCTCAAGGGGACGCCGAAGGCCGTCAACGACCGCATCCATGCCGAACTGCTGCGGGCGATGAACACGCCCGAGCTCAAGCAGGTCTGGCTCAACAACGGCTCCGAAGTGCCGACGCTGACGCCCGAGCAGTTCGGGCGTTTCTTCAGCGACGAAGTGAAGCGCTGGGGCAGGATCGCCAGCGACTCCGGCGCGAAACTCGAATAGCACCCGAACGCCGCAGCGCCGGTCCGTCGCTGCACTACTTCAGCGACATCACCCGCTGCGCCATTGGCGTGGCATTGGTGCCGGGGAGCTCGCAGGCCCAGTCCAGCGTCTGAACACGCTTGCTGATCTTCCAGCCCGCGCCGGTGCGCGCGAGGCGATCGAGGTAGCGCAGGCTGATGGTGCGCAGCCGGCTGTGCGACTGGCCCTCCGGGTCGGGCAGCACGTGCGTGGCGATCGCATAGGCCTCGCATTCCGCCGTGTCGCCCTCGAGCCGCTCGATGCGGAAGTTGCCCATGAAATGGGTGGATACCTTCACCTCGGCCGTCTTCAGGCGCCCGAAGAACGGCAGGATGGTCTGGTCCATCATGGCGTCCAGCCCGAGCATCACCGGCTTCATGTGATAGGCGGCGTGCACGTCGCTGGTGAAGCACTCACGCACGCCCGCCACGTCGCCGCGGTCCACGGCCATGAAGTAGCGCTCCTGCACGTCGCGGATGGCGGCGTAGTCGAGGAGGTACTGGTTGTTGATGGTGGGATGGATCATGGTTCTGCTCCTTCTGAGTTTGAACTTCCGTGATGTCCATAAAGCACTTTTCGCCTGACGGCGAGTTACTTTCTCTTGCTTGTGCAAGAGAAAGTAACCAAAGAGAAGCACACCCCATGCACCGGTCGCCTGCGGCGACTACCCTGCGCTGCTCGCAACGCTTGGCGGCTGCGGAACTCGCAGTCCGCTAACGCGGCCTGCTCAAACAGTCCTCGAAGAGGGCGAGTTCCGCAGCCGCCGAAGCCCGCGAGCATCGCAGGGAAGTTTCGGCAATCAGTTGGAAACTGAGTGCCGAAACCGTCACCTCCGGGGTCGCCTTCTTTTGGTTACTTTTCTTGGCGAAGTGAGAAAAGTAACTCGCCGACCGGCGAAACCTTTCAAAGCCGGGCACGACCCTTCCGGTGCAACGCGCTTCGCTTGTTG
>VGIE01000158.1 GCA_016867955.1 Betaproteobacteria bacterium | reverse complement strand
CCGCCAGCGGTCAGTAGCCGAGCTTGGTCGCCATTTCCTTGACGCGCGCGCCGGCGCCGGGTTTCGGCGATTCATACTGTTTCGGCAGGCCCGTGATGTCGTACATCGTGACGCCGCCCGGCTCGTTGTTGAAGACCTTGTTGCCTTCGGGCGACAGCACGTAGTTCGCAAGCAGTCGCGCCGCGTTCGGGTGCTTGGCGCGATTGCGCGCGGTCATGATGACGTGCGTCTCAAGGCCGGTGTTCAGATCGGGCACCACCCAGCTCAGCGGCGCGCCCTTCTCCTTCGGGCCCTGCGCAAGCGCGATCGGCACCGGCACCTGGAAGCTGCCCTCGCCGGCGGCCAGGGCCTGGATGGCCGGCACGCCGCCGGGGTAGCGGCGGAAGTTCGGATTGATCTTTTTGAAGAAATCCTCGCCGTACTTGTCCTGGATGAAGATCCAGAATTCCGCGTATACCGTGCCGACGCTGGTATCGGCCACCAGCACCTCGCCCTTCCATTTCGGATTCAGCAGGTCGCTCCAGTCCTTCGGGATGTCGGCGCCCTTGACCTTGTTGGTGTTGTAGGCAATGGTCCAAGGTGCGACCTGCACGATGGCGGTGTTGCCGTCGGTGAACTTGGACGGGAATTCGCCGCTGGTGATGACGGGCAGGGCAGCCTTCGAGATCGGATCGACCCAACCCTTGGCGATCACGCTCATGTAGGCGGCTGGGCTGCCCGCGCTCATCACCACCGAGGCCGGTGTGTTGCCGGATTCGGATTCGGCCATGTAGCGCTGCACCACCTGGGCCGTGACGAGTCGCAGGAATTGGGTCTTGATGCCGTACTTCGCCTGGAATCCCTCGCGTGCGCGCGCGCCCACGTTCTCCGACAGCGAGATGTAGAAGGTCACTTCGCCTTCGGCCTTGGCCGCCTTGATGAGCGCCTCGAGCTCGGCCTGCGCGGCGGCGGCGGACATCCGTGCCGCCTGTTGCGCATGGGCGGGCAGCACCGCAGCCAGCCCGACGGCGGCGGCAGCAATCAGGCTGCGGACCCGGCCGCCCTGCGTGGTGAGCTTGACATCCATGGAGATTCCTCCTCTAGAAAACGATGAACTGACGGATTGCCACGGAATTCTAGCCCTAATTGCCGGCTGAGTTTGTCGTCACCGGTCGATCGAGTGGACGGCGGATACCGGCGTCAAATTCCGGGAACGCGCGGACCTTGAAGCGGGATCCCGCTTCGCAATGCGGCTCTGAACGCGCGTTGAATTGCGCATTGACGCATATGCACAAAGCGCAGAAACTCGGGCGCAGATCAATGAGCGAGGAAATCCATGGCAACAACCTACGAACCCGATCCGTCATCGCAGCCGCTGGCGGGAATCCGCGCCGTCGAGGTGGGCTTCTTCCACGCCGGTCCCATTGCCACCGGCATGCTGGGGTCGCTTGGCGCGGAGGTGCTCAAGATCGAGGATCCGAAGAGTCCCGACCCGGTGCGCATCGCGCGCCGGCTGTACGGCCAGGACGCCTCGCTGCCCAATGGCAGCACCACGGCCTTCGAGGCCTACAACGCCGGCAAGAAGGGCATCGCGCTCAACCTCAAGCACCCGGAGGGCATGAAGGTGCTGCACCGGCTGCTGGCGAAGTCGGACGTGTTCCTGCACAACATCCGCGGTGACGCGGCGGACCGGCTGGGCATCGACTACGACTCGCTGGTGAAGGTGAAGTCGGACCTCGTATACGCTGCGCTGTCGGGCTTCGGTCCGCAGGGAGCGGAATCGAAGCGTCCTGGCCTCGATCCGGTCGGCCTGGCGCGCTCGGGCGCGCTGACGGTGGTGTCGGGCGGCAGCAGGCGCGAGCCCTTCCTGCCTGCTTCCGGCCTGGCCGACCGCATCTCCGGCATGGTGCTGGGCTTCGGCATCGTCTCGGCGCTGCTGGCACGCGACCGAACCGGCAAGCCCCAGAAGGTGGAGACCTCCCTCATAGGCGGCGCGATGTGGCTGGCGCACCTCAACCTGCAGCATGCGCTGCTCAAGGGCGCCGAGCTGCTGCCGACCAATCCCTCCCAGGAACCGCTGCTCAGCAACTACCAGTGCGCCGACCAGCGCTGGATCTTCATTGCCGCGATGGTCGGCGAGGCGTGGAAGGATCTCTTTCTCGGCCTGGAGATGCCGGAGCTGCTTGGCGACGCGCGCTTCGAAACGACCGAATCGCGCTGGCAGAACCGTGCCGACATGGCGAAGATCCTGATCGGGCGCTTTGCGTCGAAGTCCTCCGACCACTGGGTGGAGTCATTCGCCAGGCAACCCAACCTGGTCTTCGAACGGGTGCAGCGGCCCACCGACATCGCCGACGATCCGCAACTGCTGGCCAACAACTACCTGGTCGAACTGGACGATGCCAAACTGGGCCGGCACAAGCGCATCGCGCTGCCGCTGCACGTCAACGGCAGGCCGGGCGGCCGCGTGGCGCCGTCGCCCGGCGTCGGGCAGCACACGACCGAGGTGCTCGGTTCGCTGCTCGGCATGGGTGCGGCCGAGATCGAGACGCTGAAGAACGCCGGTGCCGCCTGAGCGGCGGCCAGCGATGCAGCAAGAAGGGGCGGTCACCTGCCGGCAACCACCCCTTTCAACGTCTGATTCCTGTCAGGATCACCATTATTCAGGCAATACTGGCAAGTATAGTCTTATCAAACTGTCAGGATTGACCCCGCTCAGGCCGGCTTGAACTTCGCCACCGTGACTTCCGACGTCAGATCGTCGTACCAGACCTTCACCGGCATGTTGAGCTTGAGCTGGTCGTGCGGGACGTCGGTGACCCAGGTCGCCATGCGCGGGCCCTCGTCGAGTTCCACGATGGCGGCGACGTAGGGCATGTAGCTCACCCAGGCCTTGCCGATCGGATTCATCGGGATGGTCCAGGCGTACAGCTTGCCCGTGCCCTTCACCGGCGCCCATTCGGTCTCGAAGGAATGGCACTTGTTGCACAGGGGGCGCGGCGGCTGGCGGAAGGTCTTGCACTTGGCGCAGCGCTGGAAACTCAGCTTGTGCGCCTTGCACAGGTCGTAGGACTCCTTCGCGTAGCCCGACATCACCGGCAGCTGGAAGTCGTCGTGTTTTACGGCAGTGCTCATGAGGGTTCCTTTGTCTGGCCGGTCTAGCTGCGAAGGATGGCGATGGAGCCGTGGCCATGGCCGCCCCAGCCGGTCACGACGCCGAGTTCGGCGTCCTTGACCTGGCGCTCGTCGCAGCCGCCCCGCAGTTGCGCAACCGCTTCGATCACGTGGTTCATCGAGGTGTTGTGGGCCTGAGACAAGAGGCCGCCGTGCGTGTTCACCGGCAGCGTGCCCCCGAGCTCGATGTTGCCGTTCTCGCAAAACGGCCCGCCCTCGCCCTTCTTGCAGAAGCCGGCCCCTTCGATCTGCAGGATGGTCTGGCCGGTGAAGCAGTCGTAGATCTCCGCGAAGTCGATGTCCGAGGGCTTCACTCCGGCCATGGCGTACGCGCGCGGCGCCGAGAAGTCGAGGCCGATCCTGAGGATGTCCGGGCGGTTGGGGATGTCGTGCGGCGGGAAGGGGTGGCCGGAGGCGATGCCGCTCACGTGGACGGGCTTCTGCCTGCAGTCCTTCGCGCGCTCGGCGGTGGTCATGATGAAGGCACCGGCGCCGTCGGTCTCCAGACTGCAGTCGAGCAGCTTGTAGGGCCAGGTGATCCACTTGGAGGCCATGTAATCGGCCATGGTCATCGGCTTGCCGCGCATGACGGCGTTCGGGTGCAGCTGCGCGTGCTTCCTCATGGCGACGGCCACGGCGCCCAACTGCTCCTGCGTGGTGCCGTACAGCGCCATGTGGCGCTGCGCCATCCAGGCATAGTGCTGCGGCGGGGCGCCGACCCCGAATGGCCGGTAGTAGTCTCGGATGGTCTCGGCGGACTGCAGTGCATTGGCCGGGTTGGCGGTCATGTCGCGCGCGCGCGCGCCGGTATAGAAGTAGCTGCAGTGCGGCACCAGCACGTACGTGCAGATGCCCGAGGCCAGCGCCATCACGGCACCTTCCATCGCCGAGACTATCTGCGCCCCGCCCATCTCCGGGTACGACGCGGTGTAGTAGAGGTCGTCAATGCCGAAGTTGGCGGCGTAGTCGCCGGCCGTCGCACCGCCGTTGTGGCCATTGGGCAGCACCACGCCGTCGATCTGCGAGGGCTTGATGCCGGCATCATTGACGGCGGCCAGCGAGGCCTCCATCGACAGCTGCAGCGGGTTCTTGGTGGTGCCGCGGGTATAGGCGGTCTCGCCTATGCCCACGACGCAGGTCTTGTCGCGTAGTGCCCTGGGATCTGCCATCAGGTTTCTTTCCGGAGAAATTGCGAATCGGCTGAATCGTTGCCGGGGGGGCGCGCGGCCGGCGCCGAATGCCGGCGTGAAGGGCCCTCGGTACGCCCCGCCATCCTTGATCGGAGCGCCCGCAAACGCTGCTGCACTTTAATCGATTCGGCAAAGCGCGTAAATATTGTGTGCCAACCGCATCATCCGGGTTGCGCCGTTCAAGCGCAAACCATGCTCAACTTCAATGCCTGCCGTCCGCGCGTGCCTCTTCGACCGACGCGGCATGCCCAATCCGAGCCCCTGCGCCGGTCAGCTCCATCCGGGGCGGCCCGCACATCATCGCCGCTCGGGATGTGTCAGCAGCGCTTGCCGGTATTGATCCACGTGCTGTTGCTGGCGTTGCATTGCAGCACGCGGCCGTCATCGCACCAGAGGGTCTTGTCCGCGACGCGACAACTGTCCATCTGGCAGCTCGCCGTCAGTACGGGTGCGGTCGGAGCGGGTTTCGCGGCAGCTTTCGCCGCGGCCTTCGGCGCCGCCTTCTGTGCGGGAGTCTGCGTCGAAGTCTGCGCCTGCGCGACAGGGTTTGCGGCAAACAATGCAATGGTGAACACGAACAGCGCCTTCATCTTGGCTTCTTTCGGATGTGGCTGCGGAAATCACCGGCGGTGCCGGCCGGGGCCGGAGCGGCGCCGCTGGCGACCGCCGTGCGACCATGCTATCCCAGCGCAATGCAAAGCGCTCGCCATCGGCGCGCATGACCGTGCATTTCTGCCTCCTCCCCTGGCAAGTCACGGCGCCCCGGCTGACCGGGGGTCGGCGCGGGCCGGCGCCGTCTTGCCCGTGGTCGCTCCTTCCTTCGGCGCAGCGTCCGGGCCGTTCGGCTGCGCGGCGCCGCTCTTTGCATCGCCGGCTGCCGCTCGCGCCACCGGCTTGATCCTGCCCCCCGCCTTCACGGCATCCGACGGGTACAGCAGCACGGTATCGCCAGCCCTGAGGCCTTCCTCCACCATAGCCACCGACCCGTTGCGTCGCGAGGCCTTGACCGTGCGCAGGCGGGCGCGCCCGTCCTCGAGCACGTACGCCGCCCAGTCTCCGCCGGTGCGGAACAGCGCGCCCAGCGGCACCAGCACCGCCTCCGCGGTGCCGAAGGTCACGATGTCCACTTCGATGCGAAAGGCGTCGCCCACCGTCTGCGCCGCGCTGAGCGGTGCCGTGAAGTCGAGCACCACGTTGACGCGCTGCTCTTCCACGCCGAGCGCCGAGACCTTGGTGAAGGCAGCGGGCTCGATGTGGCGCACCACGGCTGGCAGCGGCGGCGATCCGATGCCCAGGCGGATGCGCGCCGCCATGCCGGGGCGAAGATTGACCGCTTCCTGCGACAGCACGTCCACCACCGCCTCCAGGCTGCGCGAGTCGGCGATCTCGACCAGCGGCGTGCCGGCGGCGACCACGCCCTCGTTCTCCTGCAGCACGCGCAACACCGCGCCGCGCACCGGCGACCGGACCTCCCAGCGCGGGCGTGCGCCGCCACTCGTGCCGCCGGCAGTGCTCTCGGCGCGGTAGCGCACCAGCGACGCGCGTGCCTCTTCCACGTCATGGCCGGCCACCCGCTCCACGAAGCGCGCCGCTTCGAACGACTTTTCCGCCGAGCGCAGCGCCAGTTC
>VGIE01000157.1 GCA_016867955.1 Betaproteobacteria bacterium | reverse complement strand
CTCGTGCCAGATTGTTCCTGTTCAATTTCGAGGTAGAACTGTTCAGTCAGATCGATGCGCTGGAGCACGGTAATCAGAAGCAGCAGGA
Organism: Betaproteobacteria bacterium; assembly: GCA_016867955.1. Taxonomy (GTDB): domain Bacteria; phylum Pseudomonadota; class Gammaproteobacteria; order Burkholderiales; family SG8-39; genus CAIYPG01. Next base: position 5,915 of record VGIE01000157.1, on the reverse strand, counting down.
TCGGGCGAGGCAGCAGGTGTCCGACCGCCTGACGGAGCTCTCCCCGGTATTCCAGAAACAGAAGTTCATGCTGGGCGAGGAGTTCTCAATGCTGGATGTGGCTATCTCGCCGCTGCTCTGGCGACTCGATCATTACGGTCTTTCATTGCCAAAGTCCGCCGCACCGCTGATGAAGTATGCGGAGCGCCTTTTTTCGCGCCCCGCTTTCATTGAAGCGCTCACGCCGTCCGAAAAGGTCATGCGGAAGTAATGCGCTCCGACAACCGGACACATCTTCGAATCGCGCACAGTGGTTAGTTGGAGCTCTGCTTCCCTGTTTCGGCAGAACAGCCTTGGCTGAAATTACTTCCACAAAGCCGTACCTCTTGCGCGCCCTCTACGAGTGGTGCGTCGACAACGGGTTCACGCCCTACCTCTCGGTCTTCGTGGACACCGTGACAAACGTGCCAATGGAATACGTACGCGACGGAGAAATCGTCCTGAACGTTGGCCCGCTGGCGACGTCGCGCATGTCCATGGGTAACGAAACCATCGAATTTACCGCCCGGTTCGCCGGGGTTGCGCGCGAATTGTCGATACCCGTTGCCCGGGTCGCGGCAATCTACGCGCGCGAGAATGGACAGGGCATGTCGTTCGATGTTGCGGGGGTCTCCGACCCTGCCTCTGATGGGGCCGAAGGCCAGGTGAAGCCCTCGGAGGCAGTTTCACCAGGGTCCGATGAGCCTTCCCCCCCGCCCAAGCCGGGAAAGCCGGTCCTGCGTCGGGTCAAATAGCCGGGCAAGCGCGTTCTGCGCTATGGGATTATTTGTGCAGCAATCCATGTTCCACGCGTATTCTGGCCGCCAGTCCTGTAGACGACCAGGGTCGCGCACCAAGCGCCGTGAGGGGGGACGCGCTGCCTTTCTGGACGCACCGGCCCAAGATACTGAACGGCAGACGCTTTTCCGGCTGCGGGCAGAGTGGGCCGGGGATTGCGTGCCTGCGCTCGCCGCCCTCAAGCACACCTCGCGTGCACCAGATCATTGACTTGGACCTATTGACCTCTGTGCCGTCTCAGGAATTGGGTCCTTGAGTCTGAATATAAAGCCCTTTTCACTGATGCACGCACGCGGTACCATGACCGACTTTCTGCTGCCGTTGTGGCTCACTCGGACCCATACAACGCCCGGAAATTGGCCAAGCGCCCTAGGAGACCTGCTCTTGAAGCCCACCGAAATAGGCGACCCCAGTTATTTTCATAAAGTTGTAGATTGTCAGTGGGCGTGCCCGGCCCATACCCCGGTTCCTGAATACATCAGGTTGATTGCGCATGGCCGGTACAGTGATGCCTACATGATCAACTGGAAGTCCAATGTGTTCCCCGGAATCCTCGGGCGCACCTGCGACCGGCCCTGTGAACCCGCCTGCCGCCGGGGAAGGGTCGAGGAAGAAGCCTCCAAGGAGCCCGTCGCGATCTGCAGGCTGAAGCGCGTCGCTGCCGATTACAAGGACGACATCTCGTCGCGCCTCCCCGAAGTCCCGGGCAAGAAGAACGGAAAGCGGGTCGCGTGCATTGGGGCGGGACCCGCGTCCCTTACGGTCGCGCGCGATCTGGCACCGCTGGGCTACAGCGTCACGGTGTTTGATTCCGACAAGCGTGCGGGCGGAATGATCCGTTCGCAGATTCCGCGTTTTCGCCTGCCGGAGGAGGTGATCGACGAGGAGACGGGCTACATTCTCGGTCTCGGCGTCGATTTCCGTGCCGGACAGCGGATCGATTCGCTGAAGTCCGTGCTCTCGGAAGGCTACGACGCGATCTTTGTTGGAACCGGTGCGCCACGCGGCCGCGACCTCGATGTGCCGGGCCGAAAGGAAGCCGCGAAGAACATCCATCTCGGCATCGACTGGCTGTCCTCGGTATCGTTCGGACACATCGAAAAGATCGGGAAGCGCGTCATCGTCTTGGGCGGCGGCAATACCGCGATGGACTGCTGCAGAACTTCGCGCCGACTGGGTGGCGATGATGTGAAAGTCATTGTGCGGTCGGGCTTCGAGGAGATGAAAGCGTCTCCGTGGGAGAAGGAGGACGCGATCCACGAAGGGATCCCGATCCTCAATTACCTGGTCCCCAAGAGCTTTGTCCACAGCAATGGAAAGCTTTCCGGAATGACCTTCGAGAAGGTCAAGGCTGTCTATGACGACAAGGGGCGCCGAAATCTGGTCCCCACCGGGGAGCCGGACCAGCTTTTCGAATGCGATGACGTGCTGATCGCGGTCGGCCAGGAGAATGCGTTTCCGTGGATCGAACGCGACATCGGCATCGAGTTCGACAAATGGGGCATGCCCAAGGTCGAAGACAAGACCATGCAGTCGACGATTCCCAACGTGTTCTTTGGCGGCGATGCGGCGTTTGGCCCCAAGAACATCATCTGGGCCGTGGCGCACGGCCATGATGCAGCCATTTCGATCGACAAGTTCTGCAATGGCGAGGACCTCAGCAAGCGCCCCCCGCCGATGGTGAACCTGCTTTCACAGAAGATGGGCATCCATGAGTGGAGCTACGACAATCAGGTGTCCAACGATGTGCGCTTCAAGGTGCCATGGCGCGACACGCAGATCACCCTGAAGAACATCAAGGTCGAAGTCGAGATGGGCTTCGACCCATCCACCGCATTCAAGGAAGCGCAACGCTGCCTCAACTGCGACGTCCAGACGGTGTTTTCCAAGGACGCATGCATCGAATGCGATGCATGCGTCGACATCTGCCCGATGGACTGCATAACTTTCACGACCAATGGCGAGGAGGACGACCTGCGCAAGCGGCTGGTGGCGCCCGCCAACAACCTGACTCAGGACCTGTACGTGTCCCCCGAACTGAAGACCAGGCGGGTGATGGTCAAGGACGAGGACGTCTGCCTGCATTGCGGCTTGTGTGCGGAACGCTGCCCCACCGGGGCGTGGGACATGCAGAAGACCCTCATCAACATGGCGACGGCGGGTCCAGCCTGCCGGGACAACTACATTCCGGTGAAACAGGCAGCCTGATCCGAGTGCCCGACGGGCGCTGCAAGTAATCAGCCAATAAGCGAATTCCATTCATGAAACCAATCGCGGCCAACAACGACTTCGTCGTGAAATTTGCCAACGTCAACGGTTCCGGCTCCGCCTCGGCCAATGAGACCTTTGCGAAGTCGATACTTCGACATGGTGTTCCGGTAAGCCCGCGCAACATCTTCCCATCCAACATCCAGGGCCTGCCCACATGGTATGAGGTGCGCGTCTCGGAGGCGGGCTATCTGGGGCGACGCGGGGGCATCGATCTCATGGTGGCGATGAATCCGCAGACCTGGGACGCGGACGTCAAGGAGCTCGAGCCGGGCGGATACCTGTTCTACGATTCATCCAAGCCCATGCCGAAGTCGAAGTTCCGTGACGACATCAACGTGATCGGGGTCCCGCTCACAGAGATCTGCAACGCCACCTACACTGATTCCAGGCAACGCCAGCTGTTCAAGAACATCATGTACGTTGGGGCACTGGCAGCGTTGCTGGAAATGGATCGTGAACTGATTGCCGGTGTGATCGGCGACCAGTACCGCGGCAAGGAAAAGCTGCTGAAGTCGAATATCCACGCACTGCAACTTGGCTACGAGTACGCCAGGAACAACCACAAGTGCCCGATCGGCCTGCGCGTACAGAAGGCGGACAAGGTCGGAAACAAGATTCTCATCGAAGGCAACGCGGCGGCGGCGTTGGGCTGCGTTTATGGCGGCGCCAGCGTATGCGCGTGGTATCCGATCACGCCGTCCTCCTCGCTTGCCGAGGCGTTCATCAAGTACTGCGAGAAGCTGCGCGTCGACCCGGTGACTGGCAAGAATAAGTTTGCGATCGTGCAGGCTGAGGACGAACTGGCGTCGATCGGCATTGTGGTAGGCGCCGGCTGGAACGGTGCTCGCGCCTTTACCACGACTTCGGGGCCGGGAATCTCGTTGATGCAGGAGTTCCTCGGCCTTGCGTATTTTGCCGAAATCCCCTGCACCATCATCGACGTGCAGCGCGGCGGCCCGTCGACTGGCATGCCGACCCGTACCCAGCAGTCCGACGTACTGTCGTGCGCCTACGCATCGCACGGGGACACCAAGCATGTTGTGCTGTTCCCGGAGGATCCGCGCGAATGCTTCGAGTTTTCCGCTGCGGCACTGGACCTCGCGGACCGTTTGCAGACACCGATCTTCGTGTTGACCGACCTGGACATCGGAATGAACCAGCGCCTTTGCGAACCATTAACTTGGGACGACAGCCGCGACTATGACCGCGGCAAAGTCATGACCGCCGAGGAACTGGATGCCGGCAAGGACTTCGGACGCTATCTGGACGTGGACGGCGACGGCATTCCCTACCGCACGCTGCCAGCGACGCACCCGACCAAGGGCGGCTACTTCACGCGCGGCACCACCCGTAACGCCTACGCGCAGTACAGCGAAGCCGGTCCGGACTATCTCTACAATGTGAAAAGATTGCAGCGCAAGTTCGAAACGGCGAAGGAACTGGTTCCCAAGCCGACGTTCCGCAATGCCAGTAAGAAGACGCGCTTCGGGGTGATCTACTACGGTTCGACCAGTCCGGCCATGGCCGAATGCCTGGACCGGCTGGACGAGCAGGGGCTGCATGTCGATGCGCTGCGTATCAAGGCGTTTCCTTTCCATGAGTCTGCGATGGACTTCATCGCGGAGCACGACCAAGTGTTCGTCGTCGAGCAGAACCGCGACGCGCAACTGCGCTGCCTGCTCGTCAACGAGGGATCCGTCGACCCCGCCAAGCTGATGCCCGTGCTGCACTACGACGGCACGCCGATCACTGCGCGGTTCATCGTGGGCGAGATTGCGCAGCGCCTGTCAGTGTTCAACGTCAAGCCGATCAAGAAGGGCAAGGCGGCCTGACCCGGCGCTCTCCCGTCCGATACCAAAGGTTCCCATGACCTATCTCGCGAAGCCGAAGCTCCATCACCCTACGCTGCCGACCAACCGGCTTGGATATACCCGCCGTGATTACGAGGGCAGAGTGTCCACTCTGTGTGCCGGTTGTGGCCACGACTCCATTTCCGCGGCCATCATCCAGGCCTGTTGGGAGCTGGCCATTGAGCCGCACAAGGTCGCCAAAATGTCCGGCATCGGCTGCAGCTCGAAAACTCCCGACTATTTCCTCGGCAGCTCGCATGGCTTCAATACCGTGCACGGCCGCATGCCCTCGGCGCTGACCGGCGCCAATCTGGCCAACCGCGACCTGCTTTATCTTGGCGTTTCCGGCGACGGCGACTCGGCCTCGATCGGATTCGGGCAGTTCGCTCACAGCATCCGACGCGGCGTGAACATGGTCTATATCGTGGAGAACAACGGTGTCTACGGCCTGACCAAGGGCCAGTTCTCGGCGACGGCCGACAAGGGATCCAAGTCCAAACGCGGCATCGTGAACAGCGATGAATCGATCGACATGGTGATGGTCGCCCTGCAGCTGGGGGCCACCTTCGTGGCGCGCAGTTTTTCGGGCGACAAGCAGCAGCTGGTTCCCCTGATCAAGGCCGCTATCGAGCACCAGGGCTCGGCGTTCATGGACGTCATTTCGCCCTGCGTGGCATTCAACAACCACACCGGATCGACGCGCAGCTACGACTACGTGCGCGAACACAACGAGTCGGTCAACCGCATCGATTTCTTCCCGGGGCGTGACGCCATCACGACCGATTACGAGGCCGGCTCCGTGAAGGACGTTGTGCAGCACGACGGCTCGGTGTTACGCCTGCGAAAGCTGCACGCCGACTACGATCCGTCAGACCGGCTCAAAGCGATGAACTACCTCCTGCAGCGCGAAGCGGCCGGCGAGATCGTGACCGGACTGCTGTACGTCAATCCGGAGTCCGAGGACCTTCACGCTCACCT
>VGIE01000156.1 GCA_016867955.1 Betaproteobacteria bacterium | reverse complement strand
CCGGCGGGCGGGGGGCTCGGGGGCTGCGGGCGCGAGAGGGCGGGCGCGCTGACGGCGGGAATCGTTGCCGGAAAATCCGATAAGGCATTGCATTTTTTACCGTTTGTGCGATAAGGCAGGCTGCAGATAGGATGCGGCATCGGAAATTGAACTGGAGGATGACCATGCAATATCAATGCGTTTCGGCCGACTGCCATCTCGACCTGGGCTGGATGCCTCCCGACCTGTTCGTGAACAATGCCAACGCCGCGGTGAAGGATCTGATGCCCTATGTTGGCGACGCTCCCGACGGCCCGACCTGGATGAACAAGCGCGGGCAGATTTTCGGGCTGGCCTGCGCCATGGGCTCCGGCGGCCGCAAGTACGTGTCAGGCAAGATCGACCGTGCCGACCGCATGGCGGCCGAAGGCCTCTACAGCGACGCCGCGCGCACTGCGCGCCGCCTGACCAACCCCGAGCTGCGCCTCAAGGACCAGGACCGCGACGGCATCCAGGCCGAGGTGCTCTACGGCATCCTCGGAGCCGTGAACCGCGTCAACGACGGCAAGGCGGGCGCGGAAATCACGCGCATCTACAACGACTGGCTGGCCGATTTCTGCAAGGCCAGCCCCAAGCGCCTGATCGGGCTCGGGCTGATTCCCGGCAACAATGCGCAGGCGGCGGTGGCCGAGGCGAAGCGCGTGGCCGCGATGGGGCTGCGCGGCGTCGAGATGTCGCTCGGCGGCGGCGCCATTCCGCTGTTCGAGCGCCAGTGGGACCCGCTGTGGGCGGTGATGCAGGAGGCGGCGCTGCCGCTGCATGTCCACATCACGCCCTACCTCCTTACGCCGGACCCGGCGCACTGGACGCACATGGAATCGCGCGCCAACAATGCCGTGCTGCTCGGCAAGTCGCCGCTGGCCGCGGTGGACACGCTGATGCAGATGATGTTCGGCGGGGCGCTGGAGCGCTTCCCCGGCCTGAGCATGGTGTTCGCTGAAAGCGGCCTGTCGTGGATTCCATACGTGCTGGAGCGCATGGACTACGAGTTCAGCGACCAGTACAAGGACCTGCCACTGAAGCTGAAGCCCTCGGAGTACTGGAAGCGCCAGTGCAAGGCGACCTTCCAGCTGGACTTCCTGGGCATGCGGCTGGTCGACCTGATCGGCGAAGACTCGCTGATGTGGGGTTCGGACTTCCCGCACCCGGACGGCCTGTGGCCGGATTCCCAGGAAAACATCAGCAAGCAGTTCAGCGGCATGCCGGAGCGGCTGAAGAAGAAGATCACCTGCGACAACGCGGTCAAGCTGTACCGGCTGTAGCCGGCGTTGCACGACCCCGGATCGCCACGCGCGGCGCGCGACGCGCGCCGCAACGCCAGCGACGACACCAACCGCGCGGCGGTGCGGCTGACCTACGCGACGGCGTTCTTCGCCTTCCTGCTGGTCAATACCGCGCGCGTGCTGTTGTCCCTGTACGCGCTCAGCCTGGGTGCCGATGCCTTCGCAGTCGGCACCATCGGTGCCATGCTGTACGTACTCCCGCTGCTGCTGGTCTGGGGCGTGGGCATGCTGTTCGACCGCCTGGGCGCGCGCTGGCTGCTGCTGTTCGGCGCGGTCTGCGGCATGCTCGGCATGCTGGTGCCGTACTTCGTGCACTCGCTGCCGGCGCTGTATGCGGCGGCGGCGCTGGGCGGCGTGGCGGTGGCATTTTCCAACGTCGTCCTGCAGGGACTGCTCGGCAACCTGAGCCTGCCGGACGAACGCACCCGCAACTTCAGCACGTTCAGCATGGTGGTGTCGGTGAGCAGCTTCAGCGGGCCGCTGCTGGTCGGCTTCACCATCGACCGCCTCGGCCATGGCGCGGGCTGTCTCGTGCTTGCGGCCGCGGCATCGGCCTGCGTGTTGCTGATGTTGCTCAAGGGCGGGGTGCTGCCCGCGGCCCGTCCCGCCCGTGCGCCGGGCGGCAATCCGCTGAAGTCGCTGGCTGATCCGGGCATTCGCCGCATGCTGGCGGTGAGCAGCCTGATGCAGTTCGGCGTCGACCTGTTCCAGTTCTATCTGCCGATCTACGGCCACGGCATCGGCCTTTCCGCCTCGGCCATCGGTGTGGTGCTGGCCGCCTATGCCGTCGCCGCGCTGCTGGTGCGGTTCATCATGCCCTGGCTGATCGAACGCCTTGGCGAGGAGGGGCTGCTGTCCTGGGCATTCTTCCTGGGCGCGGTCCTGTTCCTGGCCGTGCCGCTGTCGCGCAGCGCCCCGTTGCTGGCGCTGATCGCCTTCCTGTTCGGGCTGTGCGTCGGTTGCGGCGGCCCGCTGACCCTGATGCTGATGCTGGGCCGATCACGTGCCGGGCGCCCTGGCGAGACCCTGGGCCTGCGGCTCACCGTCAATTACCTTACCCGCATGGCGGGGCCCACCCTGTGCGGTTTCGTCGCTTCGATGGCAGGGCTGTTACCGGTTTTTTTCCTTAATGCAATCATGATGTTTGCCGGTGGACTTCTGGCCCGGCCAAGGTCTGGTGCCGGCACCCCGGGGCAGCCGGACAGCCTGAAAAAGCAGCAATCGAGAGCCCGGTAATCGCGATAGTCGGGTAGACTCGCCGTGGGAATCGGAACAATCCAATGCAGGAGGATCTCGGGTGGTAAATGTGATCTGGCGGTTCTACATGGATGGACAGCAGCGCTGGAAGTGGCAGCAACTCTCGGTCGACCGCTCGGTCGTCGCCGAGTCCGCACGGGCATACAAGGATTACGAAGCCTGCCTGGCGAACGCGCAGGTGCAGGGGCACGAATACCTGCCCGCCAAGGGCAAGCGGGTACAGGCGCGACGCCACCGCTTCTAGTTCGGGCCCGCTTCGAGGTCGTATGGGGCCGACCGGCCTGGCGCCTTTCGCGGGCCACAAATACCTGAATCTGGAGACGCGCCGCAGGTCGGGCGCGACCGTGGCCACGCCGGTCTGGTTCGCCGAGTCCGGCGGCAACCTGTATGTGTATTCGCTCGCTTCGGCCGGCAAGGTGAAGCGCATCCGCAACGACCCGGTGGTACGCATTGCGCCCTGCGATATGCGCGGGGGGCTGCTGGGCGACTGGCAGCCTGCTCGCGCGCGCATCGTCACGGGGGAAGAGGCCGCGCGCGGTCATCGCCTGCTCGATCAGAAGTACGGTTGGATGAAGCGCATCGGCGGCTGGCTCAGCCGCCTGCGGCGGCGCGAGTACGCCGTCATAGCCATTGTCACGGCTTGAGCTGCAGCGCCCTGGAGCGGCGCGCAGGGTTGCTCGGGTGAGCGCGGGGGGATGTATCCGATAACGGTGTTGGGCGCTCCCAAAGACGGGTAAAATCCTGTCACTTCATTCGTGATTCAACCCGCCGCCACGCCTTGATGTCCGCACACCAGAACAAGAAGGGCCGAGCCAAGGCCACCTGGAAGGTCCTCGCCGCGCTGCTGTGTCTTGCTGCGGCCATCCTGCCGCCGCATGCCGGCCTCGCCGCCACTGGCACCTCGTCGCAGCTGCGCTCCGATTTCGGGCTGGGTGCGCAATGGCGGATGAATTCCATCGCGCGCATGCTGGCGGGCCTCGCCCCGCTGTCCCCGGCGCATTTCGACTTGGCGGCAACCGATGCGTGGAAGGCGCATGCCACGGCCTGCAGGCCTCCTGGCAGAAGCTGAGCACGGGGCGCGTGGCCGCCATGACGGCGTGGCGCGATGCCGCGGTGTCGCCGACCTGCCTGGTGGGCAAGACCCTGCTGTATCCCTTCAGCGGTCCCGATTTCTTCAACGCCTGGTGGCTGTTCCCGGATTGCGAGACCTTTGTCCTGTTCGGCCTCGAGCACCTCGGCGAGCCGCCGAACATCGAAGCCATGAACCATCGCCAGTTCACGCGCCTGCTGGCCGACGTGCGCGCGGCAACAGGCGATTTCATCGATCGCAACTACTTCATCACCGAGAACATGGCGCGCCAGCTGCACACGGCGCAGCTGCGCGGCGTGGTGCCGCTGGTGATGATCTCGATGGCGATTTCGGGGCTCGATATCCTGCGCGTGGTACCGCTGAAACTGAAGCCTGAAGACTTTGCAATGGCGGGCGGCAAGCCCGTCGGGCCACGTTCCAAGGGCCGCTCGCTGCGGCCGCAGCTGCGCGGGGTGGGCATCGAATTCCGCGCGCCGGGCTCACCGGTGGTACGCCGCATGCAGTATTTCTCGGCCGACGTCACCGACGAGGGCCTGACGCGCTATCCGGAGCTGCTTGCCTACATGCGTTCGTTCGGCCCGACGACGACCTTCCTCAAGTTGGCGTCCTACCTGCTGCACAACCGCGAGTTCTCGCAGGTCCGCGACACGCTGCTCGAGGTCAGCGGCTTCGTGGTGCAGGACGACTCCGGGCTGCCTTACGACCTGCTCGCCGCGCGGGGCTGGCAGGTGCGCCTGCATGGCCGCTACGACGTGCCCATCCCGCCGTTCCAGCGCGCCTTCCAGACGGCACTGGCCACGGCCTACAGCGAGCAGCGGCCCGACGTTCTGCCGTTCACCTTCGGCTACCAGTACCACGACGCGCGCGACGAGCGCTCCAACGTGATGGTGGCGCGCGGCCCGGCGCGCGAGGTGGCGCGGGGCGCGGTCGATGGCAGCAAGGGTGTGGCGCTGCGGACCTCGGGACGGCTTGGGCGCTAGCCACCGGTCACGGATTTTCGCCGCGCCGGGAGCGGTGCGGCAGTGCCCGCGGATTGCCCGTTCGGTGCTCTGCATCATGGCAGTGCTCTGCGGCGCGGCTGCACCGGGGCGCGCCGAGGAACCCGGCGCAGCTGCGCTGGCCGCAGCCGCAACCGCGACCGGCACGCCCCGCGCCTTGATCACCAGCACGTTCTTCCTCACCAGCGACGGCGTGCGCCTGCACGTGCTCGAGGGCGGGCCCGCGGGTGCGGCCGCCGGTGCCGAATCCCCAACATCGGCAGGGACGGCGGTCGCGGCAGCTCACGCAGCCCCTGTCATCGCCTTCGTTCCCGGCTGGTCGATGCCGGCGCGCATCTGGCAGGCGCAACTGGGCGCGCTGGCAACGCGCTACCGCGTCGCCGCGCTCGACCCGCGCGGCCAGGGCGAGTCGGAACGGCCCGCGCAGGGCTACACCATCGAGCGCCGCGCCGAGGATGTGGGTGAGTTCGTCGCGCGTTACCCGCGCGTTGCACTGGTGGCCTGGTCGCTTGGGGCGCTGGAGGCGCTGCGCTTCATCAGCCGGTCCGCCTCCGTCCGCGCCACCCGCATCGCGGCGCTGGTGATCGTCGACAGTTCGGTGGGCGAGGGCCATGCCCAGGCAGCGCCGCCGCCGGGAACGGGATTCCTCGACGAACTGAAGCGTGATCGCAGCGCCACGGTGGAATCCTTTGTGCGGGCCATCTTCCGGCGGCCGCAGGCCGAGGCCGAATTGCTGGCGCTGCGCGACGGCGCCCTGCGCATGCCACTGGAGGCCAGCCTGTCGCTGTTCCCCTCCGCCGTGCCGCGAAGCTTCTGGCGGCGCGCCGTGCACGGCTTCCATCGTCCCCTGTTGTACGTGGTTACGCCGCAGTTCGTCGCGCAGGCGGCGGCGCTGGGCAGGAGCCGGCCGGGCACCCGAACCGAGTTGTTCCGCGAGGCCGGCCACGCGCTGTTCGTGGACGAGCCGGAACGCTTCAACGCGCTGCTGCTGCGCTTCCTGCACGACAATGGCATGGGCGTGGACGGCACCGCGCCCGAGGCCGAGCGCCGGCGACGCGGGCGCTGATGCCGCGGCACCTAGCGGTCGGACAGCCAGTCTTCCTTCGACGTGGGCAGCCAGCCCTGCAGCATGACCTGCGGTTCGCCGACGACCGGGTTCATGCGGATGCGCGTGTGGCTCAGGTACGAAATCCGCCAAACGCCGTGCGAGTCCTTGCGGTATTCCTCTTCATAGTGGCCGTAGCCGATGTATCCGCGCCAGCCCTTGCCGCCTCCTTTGGCGATGGGCGCGTCGAACTCTACCCAGTCGAACATGGCCCAGATGCCGCGCGCAGTGTGGTCGCTG
>VGIE01000155.1 GCA_016867955.1 Betaproteobacteria bacterium | reverse complement strand
CGCCGCGGATATAGGCCATCTTGCCGAAGAATTCCTTCTTGTCGATCATGTTGAGCAGGCGACCCTGTTTGGTGACCTTGACCTGGCCCTGCGCCAGGAAGAAGCTTTGCCCGGGCGTGTTCTCGGTGATTACCGGCTGCTTGGCGGCGAAACGCTGCCAGCGCCCGGCACGCGCGAGCTCCCAGAGCTCGGCATCGGACAGCCCGGACAGCAAGCCGACGCTTTTCAGCGCAACGTACTTCTCGCTGTCCGGAATGGCATCGGGCGGCAGGATGAGCTTGACCGCCGTGGCCAGTTCCAGCGCGAATTCAGCCCAGGTGGCATAGCGCTGCTCGGGCCGCTTGGCCATGGCGCGTGTCACCACCGCATCGAGCGACTTCGGCAGCCCGGCATGGACGCTGCCGGGCGCGGCCGGCTCCTCGTGCAGCACCTTCTGCACAAGACCGTCCGGCGTATCGGCAACGAACTGCTTTCTGCCCGTCAGCAGCTCGTATCGAGAATGCCGACGATGTGCAGATGCTTCAGCTTGCCCGCCAGCGATGCCTCGTTGAGGAACTGCGACCGGTGCACGGCGCCGAACTGCGCCTCGCGGAACACCTCCGGCTCGATGACCTTGAGCGCGACCTTCTCGCCGGTGAAGGTATTTACCGCCAGGTACACGGTGCCCGTGGCGCCCTTGCCAAGTTGGCGCTCGACCTCGTACTTGCCGATCTGCAGGCTGAGGTCGAGTTCGAAGGGTTCGTCTGGCATGGATATGGTGATCGCGAAATGGGATGCGGAGCTTGCGGTTCCGGCGTTCAGCCCCTGAAGGCGCGCGTGAGCACGGCAACGCGCTCGTTGATGGCGCGCTGCGAGATCGCCGCAGTGGGGAGCGAGCCCTCCCAGCCGTGAAATGCCCCGGGGAACACGTGCAGTTCGGTGCTCACGCCCGCCTCCTTCAGCCGCTGCGCATAGGCGATGTTCTCCTGCAGGAACACTTCCGCCTCGCCGATGGCTATGTAGGCCGGTGGCAGTCCGCTGAGGTCCTTGGCGCGGCAGGCCGCGGCGTACGGCGAAGTCTGCGGGCCGCCCGGCGCGGAGGCGAGATAATGGGCCCACGCGCGCCCGTTGTGATCATGGTTCCAGACGCGCGGGTCGGAGATGGCCGCGCCCCGGGCTGCGGCCGTGCGGTCGTCGATCATCGGGTAGATGAGCATCTGGAACACCGGGAACACCTCGGCGCGATCGCGCGCCATCAGTGCAAGACCGGCCGCCAACCCGCCGCCGGCACTGCGCCCGCCTATCGCGATGCGCTTGTCATCGATGCCCAGCGCGGCGGCACTGGTATGCATCCATTTCAGCGCGGCATAGCAGTCCTCTACCGCGGCCGGCGCCTTGTGCTCCGGCGAGAGGCGGTAATCGACCGACACGGCGACGCAACCGACTTCGCGCACGATATGGCAGACCGGGTCGTCCTCGGCCTCGGGCGTGCCGACGATATAGCCGCCACCGTGCATGTAAAGGAGTCCGGGAACCCCCCTGCCGCCAGTCGCGCGGCGATACACCCTCACCCGCACCTGCGGGGCGCCCTCCATCCCGGCGATCCGGCGATCTTTGATGTTGACGCCGCTCGTATTGGCGACGCGCGGGTACTTCACCATCAGGTCGGCCAGCGCCTGGCGCGAGGCTGGCACATCGCGGAAGTCGGGCAGCGCCGGAAACTTCGCCAGCCCGGCACCGAGCTCGGCATCCAGTCCATCCTCGAACGACGACATCTTGTTCCCCCCCGATGTTGGTCCGCACCGTCGTCAATCCTGCAGCCAGTGCGTCCGGATGCCGACGAAACGCTACGGTCAGCGCTCCAGCAGGTGCTTCTTGTCCCCGACCGCCGCCCATGCATCGGCGTCCCCGGGGGCGGCCTTTCGTTCGATCAGCGGCTGCCAGCCCTTGGCCAGTTCAGCATTGAGGACGATGAACTCGCGCTGCGCCGGCGGAACGTCATCCTCGGCGTAGATCGCCTCGACCGGGCACTCGGCAACGCACAGCGTACAGTCGATGCATTCATCCGGGTCGATGACCAGCATGTTAGGACCTTCGCGGAAGCAGTCCACCGGGCAGACGTCCACGCAATCCGTGTACTTGCACTTGATGCAACTCTCTGTCACTACATAGGTCAATCAGGAACCCCTTTCCGCGTGCGCGCGCTGCCCCTGTTGCGCCCTTGCAGCGCCGCCGCACATTGTTGCCGCCGTGCAACCCCCGTGCGGCAATGGCGCCGGCAAAAGTTTAACATGGCCGATGCCGGTGGCATCGAGGAATACGATTAAAAATAACGATTTAGGACAGGATTTTGATGCCCCGGGCAGGCCGGAAAACCCCTCGCGCACAGGCATCCTTCCCATGCATTGCTTCCCTGCGTGGCGGAATTCCGATAGCATACTCTCACCAACCAGCAGGGTACCCGCGCGCAGCAACGAATAGAACAGCACCGCGCCCCACGAGCCCAGGCCCCATTACCCGAACAGCAGGTCGTGCCCCTCGAGCCGGCGCTAGACAACAATCCCTGACTCCGGACGCAGCGCTGATTCCCTCGACCCGCCAACCTGAACGCCACTCATCCGGCAGCGACTGCGGGACCCGATTCCCCACAATACAGTCGACAGACCGCTAAACCCCGATTTTTACCGAAGAGAGAACGCAATGAGCGACCTGATCCAGCATGTGACCGACGACACTTTCGAACCGGAGGTCCTGAAGTCCCACCTGCCCGTTCTCGTGGACTACTGGGCAGAGTGGTGCGGGCCGTGCAAGGCAATTGCGCCGTTGCTCGAGGAAGTCGCAAAGGAATACAGCGGCAAGCTCAAGGTCGCGAAAGTGGACGTCGACTCCAACACGGAGGTCCCGAAGAAGCTCAACATCCGCGGCATCCCGACGCTGATGCTGTTCAAGAACGGCACCGTCGAAGCCACCAAGGTTGGCGCACTGTCGAAGTCGCAGTTGACGGCATTCCTTGACAGCAATATCTGAACCCTTTAATCTGCCCCGGCAGTCCAGCAGGCGAGTCATGGCCGGAGCAGCCGGCATGACCCCACGATTAGAAGAGACGCCGCCCACCGGCAGCAGCAGCCCCAAGTCGCAGCGCCGGTCGAGCGACAGCAGCAGCGGCAACAACGCCCACTTCCCCGCTTCAGTCCCCGTCCTGGCATTTCCCGCGCCCGGTTTGCGCGCCTAGGCTCACAGAGGGTCCCTGAAGTCGGCCCGGAGTGCCGGTCCAAGACCCGAGTCCACTTCACAATACCCAGCAAGAACAATCTATGCACCTTTCGGAACTCAAGAACCTTCACGTCAGCCAGTTGCTGGATATGGCAACGCAATACGAGGTCGACGGCGCCAATCGCATGCGAAAGCAGGAGCTGATCTTCGCCCTGCTCAAGAACCGCGCAAAGAAAGGCGAATCGATCTTCGGCGATGGCACGCTGGAAGTGTTGCCCGACGGGTTCGGGTTCCTCCGCTCGCCAGACACCTCGTATCTCGCTTCAACAGATGACATCTACGTGTCACCTTCGCAGATCCGGCGCTTCAACCTTCACACCGGCGACTCCATCGAGGGCGAGATCCGCACGCCGAAGGACGGCGAACGCTATTTCGCGCTGGTCAAGGTGGACAAGGTCAACTCGGACACCCCGGAGTCCTCGAAACACAAGATCCTGTTCGAGAATCTCACGCCCCTGCACCCGGACCAGTTGCTGCGGCTGGAGCGTGACATCAAGAGCGAGGAGAACATCACCTCGCGCATCATCGACATCATCGCCCCCATCGGCAAGGGCCAGCGCGGCCTGATCGTCTCCCCGCCCAAGGCCGGCAAGACCGTGTTGATGCAGCAGCTCGCGCATGCCATCACGGCGCAGGACCCGAACGTGGTGCTGATCGTGCTGCTCATCGACGAGCGCCCCGAGGAAGTCACGGAAATGACGCGCACGGTAAAGGGCGAGGTCGTCGCCTCGACTTTCGACGAGCCGGCCACGCGCCACGTGCAGGTCGCCGAGATGGTGATCGAGAAGGCCAAGCGCCTGGTCGAGCACAAGAAGGACGTAGTGATCCTGCTCGACTCCATTACGCGCCTGGCGCGCGCCTACAACACCGTGGTGCCGGCCTCCGGAAAAGTGCTGACCGGCGGCGTCGACGCCAATGCACTGCAGCGCCCCAAGCGATTCTTCGGCGCCGCGCGCAACATCGAAGAAGGCGGTTCGCTCACAATCCTCGCCACCGCGCTGATCGACACCGGCTCGCGCATGGACGACGTGATCTACGAGGAGTTCAAGGGCACCGGCAACATGGAAATACACCTTGACCGGCGCATGTACGAAAAGCGCATCTTCCCGGCCATCAATGTCAATCGCTCCGGCACGCGCCGCGAGGAGCTGCTGATCGACAAGGAGATCCTGCAGAAGATCTGGGTGCTGCGAAAGCTGCTCTATCCCATGGATGACCTGGAAGCCGCCGAGTTCCTTGTCGACAAGATCCGCGGCACCAAGTCCAATGGCGACTTCTTCGATTCGATGCGGCGCGGTTAGCCTCAAGTAATCATTCAGTTGCAGAAACTGCAGCCGCTGGTGCCGCGGCTCGTTACCCCCCCGCAACCTTGCCTAGTTGGGCCCGTTCTGGGATAATTCGGCCCCTTCATACAGCCTCGCGGACTTGGCGGCCGGTCCGGATTGACCCGGCGGCGTGACCAGGCAACCGCGACCAACCTAGGAACAGACATGAAATCCACCGGCCATCCCGCGTACACCGAAATCCAGGTGACCTGCTCGTGCGGGCACCAGTTCAAGACGGCCTCGACCATGGGCAAGCCGCTGCACATTGAAGTCTGCTCCGAGTGCCATCCCTTCTATACAGGCAAGCAGAAGATCCTCGATACTGCCGGCCGCGTGGAGAAATTCCGCCAGAAGTACGCCCGCGGAGCCAAGGCCAAGGCCCCCGCGGCTGCCTGGACCGCTGCCACGAGCCATCCCGCGTGAGAACCGCGGGTTGTTCAAATCAGGCAGCTTCGGCTGCCTTTTTTGTTCGTGGACGGAGCAAACGCTGCGGCCGGCACTGAGGCAATGAGGAGAAACAGGTGTTGTCGATCCTGAAACGCCTGCGTGGGAACCCGCGGCCCGTCGTGCCCGCTGCGACGGCCGCCCTGTTCCTGCTCGCCCTGGCCAGCTGCGCCACCAACCCGGTTACCGGCAAAACCGATTTCGTCATGATGTCGGAAGCCCAGGAGCTGTCGCTCGGCCAGCGCGCGGACCAGGACATCAAGAAGCAGTACGCGCTCTACGACCTCAAGGGACTGCAGGCCTACGTCGAGTCGGTCGGCCAGAAACTCGCACGCGTCAGCCACCGCCCGCACCTCAGCTACCGCTTTACCGTGCTCGACAGCCCGGAGGTCAATGCCTTCGCGCTGCCCGGCGGCTACATCTACATCACCCGTGGCCTCATCGCCTACCTCAATTCCGAGGCCGAGCTCGCCGCCGTGCTCGGGCACGAGCTGGGCCATGTCACCGCGCGCCACGGCGTGCGCCAGGCCAGCGCAGCCCAGGGGGCCGACCTGCTGCTCAACATCCTGGGCGCCGTGAGTCCCGCCATGCGCTCCAGTGGCGTGCAGAATGTCACCGGCCTGCTCGGCGGCGCCCTGCTGTCGGGATATGGCCGCGAGCATGAACTCGAGGCCGATCGCATCGGCGCCGAGTACCTGGCCCGTGCCGGCTACGATCCGCAGGCCATGATCAAGGTGATCGGCGTCCTGAAGAACCAGGAGCTGTTCGATGCGGAAGTGGCCAGGCAGGAAGGCCGCGAGCCGCGCGCCTACCACGGCCTGTTCGCCAGCCACCCCGACAACGACACGCGGCTCAAGGAAGTTGTTGCTGCGGCCGACAAGTTCCGCAGCGGCGCCGGGACCGCGCTTGCGCGCGAGCGCTTCCTCGAGCACAGCGACGGCATGATCTTCGGCGACAGTCCGCGCGAAGGCATACGGCGCGGCAATGCCTTCTACCATCCGGACCTTGGTTTCACGCTGTCCATCCCGGACGGATGGCGACTGTCCAACCT